>CANHLV010000028.1 GCA_947461495.1 Chitinophagaceae bacterium | reverse complement strand
TCTAAATTTCTGAAAGAAAAACCAATAACATCAATTGAGTAATTGTTGTTTAAAACTTATTGATGCTAAAATCTAAAAAACAGTAATCTAGTAAAACAAAAAATAGCAGTATTTGTTTACTTGGATTTCTATAAAAATCAAGTTATATTTTTACGAATTTTTTATAATTAGTGAGGTTACCCCCAATAAACAATAAGTAGGTTCCTTTTGGCAAATTTGATATGTCAATGTTGATTACATTGTTTCCTTTTTGAAATTTTGTAATTTTTGTTAATAATAACTTGCCCGTGATATCTTTAATTTTTATACTTTCTGTATGAATGAATTTTGAAATGGTTTTTATCGATAGCTGGTCATGACAAGGCACCGGAAAAATTGAAGTGCTTGTTAAAGAGGATAATTCCAGTGATTTCGTTTCGCTGTAGTTAGTAGAATTGTCGTTATTGCTTTCTTTGATTCTGTAAAAAACAAATTCATCCATAACCAAAGATGAAATTTGTTGGTCATAATATTCATAGGAGAATTGATTGTTGGGCATTAAAGCATCAATTGGCTGAAATTGAATGCCGTCAATACTTCTTTCGACTTCGTATTTTACAACATTATCTTTTTGATCAATCACATCCCATTTAATTAAAGCGTCACTGTTTTTATTAAAAACATGCAAATCAATCGCACTTATGGGGATCACCATATTTTGAATCGGAACAAAAGAGTATCCTGAATAATTTCCATAATTGGAAGTTCCGTTTCCATAAAACAAGTTTGAGTAGTTTGTATTGTCATTTCCGTTTACTTCTACGTAAAATGAAAGTTGTCCGTTTATATTACCTCCTTTGTTTAAATGGCCCAATCTGCTGTAAGCAATAGTTCCTAGAGGTCCCCCTGTGAATTCAACCTCAATTACTCTAATGGGGACACCTGATTGAAAAAAGAACTCAGATGAACCTTGACAATTCACGTTGAAAAGATAATTTAAAAATCCGCCTTCATTTGTTACAGTGTAAATAAAGTTCGAGGATGGCAAATAATTACTTAGAAAATTATTTTTAATGTGTGCAGTTGGTGCTGGGGAGATGTAATCTGGTATTTGAATATTGAATTGAAGGTTTGAAAATTTACCTGAGAAACTAGCTGAAGGTTTGATGAAAACGATAACAGTGTTTGGCAAGGTGCCTGTTTTGATGGATCCGCTAAATATTTCTCCACTTAGTTGAGCCAGTGATGAAGCATGAATAAACAAGTTTAGCAAACATAGTATGGAAATTATTTTTTTCATGCAGATGTAAAGAAATACCATTATTGTGGTAATTCTTGTTTAATGATTTTGATTTCGTCGTTATGTAAAATTTGATGTAGTAAAAAATATTTATCAGTATTATTTCCCAGATAATCAACTTTTCCATCCATGTTTAAATCTGATCTGTAATAACCGTTACGAATACCTGATTCATTATTGTTTAAATCATATAGAATGGTAGCTCTGTCATTTGAATATCCTGAATATCTCAAATTTTCATTTCCGTTTGCGTTTCCTGCTTTCATCAATCTGATACTATTCAACGAGGGATGAGTGGTAGTTGTAAATCCTTCACTAGTACCAAAAATATTTGATGCTGGTAATGCTGTAAAGTCAATTAGATTGTTTGTGAAAGCAGCAGTTTTATTTTCAGTTATATGTGCGGAATAGGAGGGGTTTAGAGAAATGGCCAGATGGTTTCTATGCCTCACACTCAATGAATAATTGCCATCTTCAACATAGTTGAAAAATACCGGACTTTTACCGTCAATATCTACAATATCGCCATCTCGTTGCAGTAATGCGCTTCTTGTAGAGATTACATTATTTCCCACATTCCTATTGTTTCTTAATTCGATAAATACCCAGTCTATGATGTTGTCATTCAGACTTGATTGGTCAGATAGGATATTTGAATTAATCGATTCTGCAAACGAATTGTTTACATGATGGAAATTGACATCATATGGCGAAATCCTGTAAGGATCATCTAAAGGAATATAACGGATAGGCCATCTTAGTTTGTCATTCATTAATCCTGTACTGCTGTCATAAGCAGCTTCCAGCATTGATTTACTTCCAAGATATACAAAAGAATTCATTCCATAAATGATACCATTTGGGCTAGTAACAGGAACGAATAAATGATGTGAGTCGGGAGTTACCTGAGTAGTTGAAAAAGCCCAATCTGTTCCGTTAAAATAATGTCCTTTTATATTGTTGTTGTTGCCTACAACATCAGCAGTAGCATTATATTGTGCAGAAATATTTATACTTCCATTGATGCCGGATTGATTGATTTTCCAATAATTGTTAATATAATCAATGATGTAAATAGGCTTTTCAGCTACAGACGAATCTATCGATTTTGCTGCGATATATCCATTCGAATAATTTCCGATTGTTGTTAAAAATAATGGTCTGAATGAATTTGTATTTCCAATTGGCAATTCAAATTCATGTAAATCATTATTGATTGATTTGAAGACTTGTCCGGTTCCATCATTTGTGATAAAATTTGTTGAATCTCCCCCGAAAATTATAGCCGAATCAGATAAATACAAATCATAATTGTTTAAATTCAATTTTCCATTTGTGAGTGTTAAGTTTGTATTGATTTTTGCATCACTAAGCAAATCAACGCCACTGTTATTTTCGATTTCGAGATTTGAAACGAATTGATTTGAAAGGTTGAGTAATTGTCTATCAGTTCCATTTAATCTAATTTTTCCTTCTCCTGAAATTGGTTGATCTGAAATGAGATTTCCCTTTATTCCCAAAACTGTGCCTGATGCAATATGAATGGGTGTGGAATGAATACTGACTTGTGCATGTAATGCAAAAGAAATAATGAAAAAACTTAAAAAGAATTTAAGCTTTAAATCCATTTTTTGAGTTGGTGATTTTTTATTTATGAAATTAATTTTTTAAAAATAGTTGTCTTCTTTTTTTAATTAACCATGAATATGATGCAAATCATGAAGAATTGAAAATTGAAAAGTTATTTTTATTTCAAATAATAAATTTATGAAAAATAAATCAGTTAACATGCTTCGTATCAATAGTCTAGGGCAATTGAAATGGATTGTTGTGTTCAGAGTTATTCTTGGTTTGAGTCTTTTCATTAAAGGTATTCAATTCATACAAGATAAGTCTTTGATTAGAAAAGTATTTTCTGAGTCATTGATACTACATGACTATTTCTGGTTACAGACATTGATTCCATGGTTGAATATTTTATGTGGTTTTTTTATAGTAATAGGTGTTTTTACTAGGTTAATGGTCGCTTTGCAAATTCCTATTATCATTGGAGCTATAGTTTTTGTGAATTCTCAAAAAGGTATTTATGAAGGTGAATCAGAACTTGCCTTAAGTATTGTTATTTTAGTTTTGTTGTTCGTTTTTCTTGTTATTGGTGGCGGGAATTTCTCTTGGAGTCAGTTAATTGAAAAAGAAAATAAAAATAATTTTAGAGATTGATGTTATAATGAAAGAGGCTGTCATTTCAAAAATGACAGCCTCTTTCTATTAATTTGAAATTAAGTTATTTATGGTTTAACCAGTACTTTTCCAGCACCTAGTTGATTGCCATAGTCATCTCTTAAAGTCACCATATAAACTCCTGAAGAAGCATTTTTAAGGTCAACATTAAGTAAGTTGTAACCTTGAGTCATATTGTATGATTTTTCAAATACTCTTGCACCTTTGCTGTCAAATACAGTTAAGATATTTTTATTAGACAACACATAACTGTTGTTTAACTGTATATGATAGAAAGAAACGATGAAGTTACCATTATTGGGATTAGGATAAATAAACATAGTAGAAGTAGCAGAATCTCTAACTACAATTTCATTTGAAGTTCTGTTGCAATATCCACTAGCATCTGCAGCTTCAACTGTGTATGAACCAATATGAAGTACATCTACAACAAGAGTGCTTGATGTGTTCGGAATAATTACACCATCTTTTCTCCAGATATAAACAAATCCTGTGCTTGGTGTAACAGTTGCTTGTAATGTTACAGTTCTACCTGGTAATAAAGCTACGTTAGCAGGTGTTGCGGCTAATGTTACAACAGGTAGTGGGTTTGCAGTAACATTCACTGAAGATGTACTAGAACAACCATTTGTATTTGTACCAGTAACAGTATAAGTGTTTACTAAAGAAGCCCCAGGATTTGCAGGACTCACTGATGGGTTAACTGTTACTGAAGCGCCTGATAAATTACCAGGATTCCAGTTGTAGGTGTTAGCACCACTTGAAGTTAAAGTAACTGGTGTCCCAGAACAAACACTTGTTGAGCTTGCACTTGAAGTTACAACTGGTGTAGCATTTACAGTTAAATTAGCTGAATTCGAATTAAGCGAGCCTGGACAACCACCTGTTGTTACGGTAGCAACAACTCTATATTTGTTACCATTTACAGCGGTTGTTGCCGCATTGATGGTGTAGTTTGCGTTTGTTGCTCCAGTAATATTTGACCATGTATTACCACCATCAGTACTTACTTGCCATTGGTAAGTAACACCGTTTCCTGTAGCAGTAGAGTTGAATGTGGCATTTTCACCTGAACAAATAGTCGCATTTGAAGGTTGTGAAGAAATTGCAGTAGCTACATTTACAGTTAAAGTAGCAGTGCTAGTATTAATTAATCCACATTGTGTTGTAATTACAGCTCTGTATTTGTAGTTGTTTGCACTCAATGCCACTGCAGTTGAAGTATAAGAACTTGAAGTAGCTCCAGCAATATCTGTCCAAGTAGTACCACCATCAGTACTTATTTGCCATTGGTAATTAACACCTGCTGTTGAAGAAGCAGTTGTAAAGGTTGCGTCTGTTCCAACACAAGCACTTACATTGTTAGGCTGCGCAGTTACAGTTGGAGGAGTTGAAGCTGCAACCACATAAGCAATCGTACTTGTTTGTGTTATAGTTCCAGCTGTACCAGTAACTGTTACATTATAAGTTCCAGGAGTTAATGCCGAAGTATTGTTTAATATTACAGTAGTGGTATTACCTGGAGTTAAAGGATTTGTTCCGAAGGTAACTGTTGTTCCTGAAGGGTTTCCTGAAGCAGTTAAATTAATTGCTGTAGAGAATCCTCCACTAGTTGTAGTAGCCAAACTAGCAGTTGCAGTAGTGGCTGATCCACAAGCAATGTTTGCACCAGCTGAAGGAGAGAATGTGAATCCTGTTGCAGGTGCTGTAATAGCAAAATTCGCATTATTGATATCAAAGAAAATGTTGCCAACAGCTTCAACTTTAATACGTGCAGTTGTAGTTACGTTGTTTGGAACCGTAATTGTTTCAGTTCCGTCATTTGGTGTATTGTCAACAATAACTACCGGCCATGTATATCCGCCATCTGTAGAAAGTGAAATTTTCACGTTAGCACAACTTACAGGAGCTTGATCAGAACCATTTACAGACCATGTTACTGTTTGTGTTGTTCCAGCTTGCCAAGTAATACCGGCCGTATTGGGCACTGATACCGCAAATGGACCAGCTGTTCCATTAACAGTAACAGTCATATCGGTAAATGCAGTTTGACCAACTTTGATAGGTGCTGTAGAGCTGTAAGGACAATTGTCTCTTACTGTTAATCTAAAATTTAAAGTACGAGCTACAGAACTCAAATACTCAATGTTAATACCAGCATCGCCGCCTGTAAGTGGACCTGTAAATAATTGGCCTGCAAGAATTCTGTCTAATTTAGGGCAAATACGAGTAGGTGAAGAAGTTGGAGAGAATGAAAGCCAGTTTGGACCGCCGGTTTTTGTTGCAGTCGCAGCAGAAGCTGCACCAGATACAGTTGAGTTGTCGTTCTGTTCCCAGCAATATGTTATTGGATCTCCATCAGCATCAGTTGCTGAACCTGTTAAAGCAAAAGGAGTGCTTTTTGGAATGATATAGTTGCCAACAGCAGCAACAACAGGCGTAGCGTTGTTACCTGTTAAGCTTGTAGTAATTGGACAAGTTTTGGTAGTAAGGTTTGATTGTATTTGTGCGATTGTTGCTTCATGATAAATATCGATGGAGTGAGGAGCAACGTCTTGACCTGTAATACCAGCATATCCCATAATTGTAATACCTGAACCCACTTCTTTATTTACACCTGTTCCTTCTAAGCTCATAGAGAAAGTATGGTTTCCACCCATTTGGTGTCCAACTTCATGCACTACGTAATCGATATCAAAATTATCTCCTTGTGGAATACCATCAGCAGGAGAAGTAATGCCACTTCCTTTCTGGTTGTTTACACAAACACATCCGATACATCCTGCATTACCGCCACCACCAGATGCACCGAACATGTGACCTATGTCGTAGTTCGCTTCTCCGATAATAGAAGTGAGTGTAGATTGTAACTGGCCATTCCAGCTATTCAAATTTGTGTAAGGATCAGTTCCTGCAACATAATATATAACACTAGTGGTGTTAGCAATCAAATTCAAGTGAACAGCAAGGTCTTTTTCATAACAACCATTGCAACGAGTTAAAGTAGCATTATAAGCAGCTAAAACTAATCCAACCTGAGCTGCACTAGTAGCTCCGAAATAATTTGAATATTCTGCGTTGCAAGATTGTGCCAAACGCATTGTTTTCAAATCGCCAGTTGAACGTGAAGTATTGTTAGCTCTCATGACTTGAGCATTCAATTCATTAGTGAAACGTTGTTCTTCAGTGCTGCAAGTCCATGACAATAAACCTTTTGTTCTTTGAGAAACAAAAACTGCATAAGAAGTGTGGTCTTGTGAATATGGTTCTATGAATTCATTTGGTTTTTCTGTTCTGAAAACCATTGTTTGAATGCCTTGAGGAGAGATACTCAATTTTAAAGTTGCATATTTGTCTGTAATCCCTTTACCTGAAAAAGCTCTGATTTCAGGGAAACGAGCTTGTAATGCAGGTTCAAAATTTGAAGCTTCAACTACTTCAAATTGTTCAATTTGTCCGTCTGCATTTGGAAGAGAAATAACTGTTGAATGTCTTTGAGAATTGTCAACTACCATAAAAAGATCTTGTCTGAGTGCGTTAACATTCAAATCGAAAACTTTAAATGTTTTCGGGAATGATAATCTCGCAACACCCTTGTCTTTTGGGAAGTCTAAACTGCCATTGTGAGCAGCCCAGTAGCTTTTTTGTTGAGCGAAAATTGAAACCGATGTAACCATCAGTAACATCATAGAAATGGTGACCGTGTAAAATTTTTTCATTCTTTTTTTTTCTTTTACGTTTTAAAATAATCGTTGTTTATTCAAAATCAATTTCATTTGTTTTGTGAAATTAACTTGAATTGATACCGTTTAATTTTTTTGAGAATTGTCAAATTTATTGCTTTTTTACTTGAAAAAAATAAAAAACAAATGTTTTTTAGAATCATTTTTTGCACCCATCTTTTTTTTGAGTAATCTAATAATTAACATACAAAGACTGGTATCAAAAAAGATACTATTTTCTTAAAAAAAGATGCCTGATACAATCAAAATATTGATTTTTATTCAAGATACCTCGAAATGAAAATAAGAATTTCAAATGCTGAACTTTTTAAATAAAAGCTTTAATCTGAAATGAAAACAAAGTAGAGTAATAAAACTGAAGCTATAGCCATCAAAATAAGAGTAATAAATCCAAGTATATTTGATTTTACGGAATTGATAAACTTACCCATTACAGATTTATTATTGCAAATGTGTAGAATGATTCCAATGATTACTGGTGCAGTTAAACCGTATAAAATTGCGGCATTTAGTAAAGTTGTCATTGGACTGAGTCCAATATAATTGACAGCCAATCCCATAATCAATGAAATGACTATGATGAAATAAAAAGCCTTAGCTTCATAAAATTTTTTATCCAGTCCATCCTTCCAACCGAAAGTTTCGCAATACATATATGATAAAGAACCACTAAGAACCGGGATAGCCAGAAATCCTGTTCCAATGATACCAATTGAAAACAACAGTGAAGCGGCTTTGCCAGCAAGCGGTTCCAATGCTTTAGCTGCATCTTCTACTGTTTCGATTTGGTGAAAATTACTGCTGAACAAAACGGTGCCTGTTGTTAAAATGATAAAAAACATTACCACATTTGAAAAAAACATGCCAAAGTCAATGTCATATTTCATTTCGCTCATCAATTTCTTATCAATAATAATTTTTTTTTGCTGTTTCATTTCTTCTGCTTCCATATTCGCTTGCCAGAAAAAAAGATAGGGCGAAATGGTTGTGCCAAGTAAGCCAACAAGAATACTAATGAATTCTTTGTTGAAGTGGATGTTAGGCATGACCGCTGATTTCAAAATGTATCCTAAATCTTGTTTGTACAAAAATGGCACGATGAGATAAACCAGCAAAACAATACAAAGGTATTTTAAGATGGATGCTATTTTCTTATATGGAAAGTAAACGATACCCATAATCAAGATTATCGTAAAAAATATACTGAAAAAAGCAGCGTCAATTTTTGGGAAGAGCATATTGCCAACTGCACCCATACCGGCAATATCAGCACCAATATTAAATATAATAGCAGGCGTGCTGAATATTAATAATAAATAAAGTATTTTTTTTGAATAATGTTTTTTAATAGTGCCAGTGAGCCCCATTGAAGTTACAATTCCAATTCTGGCGCACATTTCCTGAATGGATGCCATCAGTGGAAATGTAAATAGTGCTGTCCATAATGTTGTTAGTCCAAATTGCGCACCGGCTTGTGAATACGTTGCAATGCCAGAAGGATCATCATCGCTTGAACCGGTTATCAATCCCGGACCTAATTTCTTCCACACTTTTTTTAACGATACAAACATGATTGATTTTAAAAGGAACTGAATTTCCTGAACTCATTTAGGAAGAAATAAAGGTCCATAAATCTAGTCGATATTTATAACAGGTACAATAATAAGAAAATTGATTGTAGTCATATTATTTGCTATAAATTGCAATTCATTGAATAATTTTTAATCACCTATTATGAATCACGATTTCAATAAGAATGAAGATGCCCTTAAAATGGCTTGGAGCAATGTCCGTCAGAAATTGGAAAAAATAGCTGAGGGTGGAGGAAAAAAAGCTGCACTTAAGCAAAAAGAAAGAAACAAATTGACAGCAAGAGAGCGTATCAGTTATCTTTTAGATGACAACTCGCCTTTTATTGAAATTGGTGCATTTGCAGGATATGAAATGTATCCAGAACATGGCGGCTGTCCTGCCGGTGGTACAGTAAGTGGCATAGGTTATGTAAGTGGCAAACAGTGTGTAATTGTTGCTAATGATCAAACCGTAAAAGCAGGAGCCTGGTTTCCCATTACCGGTAAGAAGAATTTAAGAATGCAGGAAATTGCTATGGAAAACAAATTACCTGTTATTTATCTGGTTGATAGTGCCGGTGTTTATCTGCCCATGCAAGATGAGATTTTCCCTGATAAAGAACATTTCGGTCGCATTTTCAGAAATAATGCAAAAATGAGCGCCATGGGTATAACTCAAATCGCAGCTGTAATGGGTGCTTGTGTTGCTGGTGGCGCATATTTGCCTATTATGAGCGATGAAACATTAATGGTAGAAAATGCGGGGTCTATTTTTTTAGCCGGACCCTATTTGGTAAAAGCCGCAATTGGTGAGGATATTGATTTAGAAACTTTGGGAGGTGCAGTAACACATACTGAAATATCTGGTATCGCTGATTATAAATTCAAAACAGAACAAGAGTGTTTGGAACAGGTGAAGCGGATTATGGAAAAGCTCGGGCCATCTGCTACAGCTAATTTTAATAGAATTGATGCTAAGCCACCCAAAAGCAACAACGGAGAAATTTATGGTATTCTCAGCGAAGGGAATACAAAGCCATACAATATGGTTGAATTGATTGAATGCATTGTAGATGAAAATAGTTTTGATGAATTTAAGCAAGATTATGGTAAGACTATCGTTTGTGGTTATGCGCGCGTGGAAGGCTGGGCTGTAGGGATTGTTGCCAATCAACGAACAATTGTAAAAAGCAAAAAAGGTGAGATGCAATTGGGTGGTGTAATTTATAATGACAGTGCTGATAAAGCAGCCCGCTTCATTTTAAATTGTAATCAGAAAAAAATACCACTTGTTTTTCTACAAGATGTCACCGGTTTTATGGTAGGTAGCAGAAGCGAACATTCCGGTATCATAAAAGATGGCGCCAAATTGGTAAACGCGGTGGCAAATAGTGTTGTGCCAAAAATTACTGTAATAGTAGGGAACTCATATGGTGCAGGTAATTATGCCATGTGCGGAAAAGCGTATGACCCTAGATTTATATATGCGTGGCCTACGGCTAAAATCGCAGTAATGGGCGGCGAGCAAGCAGCCAAAACCATGTTGCAAATTCAAGTAGCAGCAATGAAAGCTAAAGGCGAAGTGGTTACGCCAGAACAGGAAACTGAATTACTAAATAGAATAACAGACAAATACACAAGACAAACTAAGCCAGAATATGCAGCAGCACGGTTATGGGTAGACGCAATTATAGATCCCAAAGAAACCAGATTGGTTATTGCCAAAGGAATAGAAGCAGCTAATCATAATCCGATTATTGAGGAGATGAAGGTAGGGGTGTTTCAAGTATGAAACCAATTTGATAATTAATCAATTTGATAATTTGGTAATTCGCCAATTTTTATGATTTAAACACCAAACACCAAACACCAAACACCAAACACCAAACAATAAACTATAAACAGCAAACGCCAAACAACTTCCCCCTTTGGGGGATTGAGGGGGCTAACAAACAATGTCTTCAAAAACTCACATCACCATCTACACCGACGGATCTTCCCGTGGCAATCCCGGCCCTGGCGGATACGGTGTGATTTTAATGTATGGCCATCACAGAAAAGAATTGTCTCACGGTTTTAGATTGACCACCAATAACAGAATGGAATTGATGGCGGTAATCGAAGGCATAAAGGCTTTAAATACAAAAGACATTCCTGTCAAAATTTATTCTGATAGTCAGTATGTAGTAAACGCTATTGAAAAAGGGTGGTTGACAACATGGATCAAAACAAATTTCAAAGGTGGAAAGAAGAATCCGGATTTATGGAAAGAGTATCACAGACTTTCTAAAGATTATAATATAAAATTACATTGGGTAAAAGGCCACGCTGAAAATCCTTTTAATAATAGGTGTGATGAACTGGCAACTTCGGCAGCGGACGGACGACATCTTTCAGTTGACCACGGTTATGAAAATTCGTTAATGTAGACTAATTAGATGGATTTGTTCAATAGGTTCAATTTGTTTAATAGGTTCAAAATGTTATTCAGAAGACAAAAACCTTTTGAACTAAATGAACCTTTTAAACCTTTTGAACATTTACTAAGCCGCTGCTTTCTCGAAGTATAACTTATTTACCAAACTGTAAGTTCCAAAAAGCAATACACTAAATCCAAGGTCAATAGCCAATCCGTTTTTTACAAATGGAATTCCTGCAGCGAGGCAATTTGCCCAACCCTGAAATCCTGTTCCATATGTATTAAAAGTATCAAAGAAGAAACAATTGGTATTGCTTAAAAAGAAGAATAATAAAGTTGAAGCAACAGAATAACCGGCAACGCGTAAAGGAGAGGTCTTTTTCATTGAAAATCCTAAAACAGTAACCAGCAATAACGAAGCATAGTTACCAAT
>CANHLV010000027.1 GCA_947461495.1 Chitinophagaceae bacterium | reverse complement strand
GCTTCTGCATTAGAAGGACTTTTCAAATAACCAATATAAGCAGCTGCTTGGAAAGCAGTTACAATAACGGTGAGATATCTTGTCCATTGGTTGATTTTTTTTCTGCCGCTTTCTCCTTCTTTTTGAACTTTAGCCATTTGAGGAACAAGGATGGTCATCAATTGCATAAAGATAGAAGCAGAGATATAAGGCATGATACCTAAAGCGAAGATCGATGCTTTAGAGAAAGCTCCACCTACGAAAGCATCTAACAAACCCAAAACACCGCCGCTGGCGCTGTTGCTAAGGTTACTTAATTTATTGGGATCAATACCCGGTAATACGATGTAAGATCCAAGGCGATAGATGAACAATAATAAAATCGTAAAAGTGATTTTATTGCGTAAATCATCGATACTCCAGATATTTTTTAAAGTGGTAATGAACTTCTTCACAGAATTTAATCAGTTTATTTTTTCAGAAATATAAATGACGCATTTTCAGCGTCATACAAATATCGGGAAATTATTTAACTATTTCAACAGTTCCACCGGCAGATTCTATAGCGGCTTTTGCTTTGGCACTAACAGCATTTACTTTGAAAGTATAACTTCCTTTCAATTCGCCGTTACCAAGAATTTTTACGCTATCTGTCTGACTGATCAATCCGTTGATATAAAGGTTACCCAATGAGAATTCAGTGATACCATATTTTTCTGCGTAATGATCCACTTTACCAACGTTGATGACTTTGAATTCAACTCTATTGATATTAGTGAAACCACGTTTAGGGATACGACGCTGAATTGGCATCTGTCCACCTTCGTGAGCTTTTTTACTTTTGTAACCGGCACGGCTTTGACCGCCCTTATTACCTTTTGTAGAGGTACCACCTTTACCACTGGCTTCACCACGTCCAAGACGTTTTTCTTTGTGAGTAGCTCCAGTTGCAGGTTTTAAAGAATGTAATTTCATAATTTTTGATTTTATACTTACGGGGAATCGCCCCTCGCTTTTACAATTTGGTAATTTGGAAATTTGACAATTAGTTAATTTGATGATTGGGTATTTATAGAGAACTCATTATCAAATTTTCAAATTGAATAATTTTCAAATTAGATTTCTTCCACTTTCACCAAGTGATTCACTTTAGTCACCATACCTAAAATTTGTGGAGTGGCTTCTACTTCAACTGTAGCGTTCATTTTTTTCAAACCTAAAGCTACCATTGTTCTTTTCTGGCGTTCAGATCTGTCGATTACGCTTTTTACTTGCGTTATTTTTATTTTTTTCATAAAATAAATCTTAATAGTTGTGTTGAACTTGATTACCCGTTGAAAACTTTTTTCAAAGAGATGTTTCTTGTTTTAGATACAGAGATTGGCTCACGTAAACTAGCTAATGCTTTGAAAGTGGCCTTAACCACGTTGTGAGGATTTGCTGATCCAAGATTTTTAGCCAATACGTCGGTAATACCTGCAAACTCTAATACGGCACGCATGCTACCTCCAGCGATTACACCAGTACCATGAGCAGCTGGTTTGATTAATACTTTAGCAGCACCTTCTTTACTTAATTGATCATGAGGAATTGTTCCGTGCATGATAGGCACTTTAATCAAATTTTTCTTAGCATCTTCGATACCTTTAGTAATGGCTTCCTGAACCTCTTTTGCTTTACCTAAACCATGACCAACTACTCCGGCTTCGTTACCAACTACAACTAGAGCAGAAAAGCTGAATGCACGACCGCCTTTAGTTGTTTTAACCACACGATTGATGGCAACTACTTTCTCTTTTAATTCGAGATCGCCGGCTTTCATTTTATTTACAATTACGTTTGACATTTATTTTAATTAAGTGTTGATTAAAATCTTTTTTTCTATTTATTAAAAAACCAAACCACCTTCTCTTGCTCCATCAGCAACCGCTTTAATACGGCCATGGTATACATAACCACTACGATCAAATACTACTTTTGACACACCCAATTCAACTGCTTTTTTAGCAATAGCTTCACCTACCATTTTGCTTTTTGAAATCTTAGGTGCTTTTTGAGCTGTGATATCTTTTTGTTTTGATGAAGCTGATGCAATAGTAACACCATTGTTATCATCGATAAGCTGAGCATAGATATCAGTGTTGCTTCTGAATACACTTAAACGAGGAGTAGATGCGGTACCGTTTATTTTTTTGCGGATACGATATCTGATCTTCTGTCTTGCGCTTGATTTGTTGTTCATTTTATTCTTATTTTAAACCTCCGATACTGCCGGAAGTTGATTTTTAAATTTGATGATTTGGTAATTTGATGATGTTTAAGATTACAATATCTAGAAACCAAAATCTAAAATTATTTACCAGCTGATTTACCTGCTTTTCTTCTAAGTACTTCTCCAACAAACTTAACACCTTTACCTTTGTATGGTTCTGGCTTACGTAAGCTGCGGATTTTAGCACATACCTGACCCAATAACTGCTTGTCAATGCTTTCAAGAGAAATAATTGGATTCTTACCTTTTTCTTGTACAGTTGTTACTTTTAATTCTTTTGGAATTTCGAAAAGTATGTTGTGAGAATAACCTAAAGCCAAATCAAGAATATTGCCCTGATTAGCTGCTTTGTAACCTACCCCTACCAATTCCATTTCTTTTTTATATCCTTCTGTTACACCTTTAACCATGTTACCAATCAATGAACGATACAAACCATGCATAGCACGATGACGAATTTGGTCTGTCGGACGACCAACATTCACTTCTCCATTGTTTATTTCAATTGTGATGTCTCTGTCTATTGTTTCTTTTAATTCTCCTTTAGGTCCTTTTACAGACACTACATTGTCTTTACCTACAGTGATGGTAACTCCCGCAGGAACAGTTACTGGTTTTTTACCTATACGACTCATGATGTTAATTTAAAGTTTTAAAAAATCTGTTTTGCGGTCAGCCATGTATAGAAGGCTTAAGGCATTTTATGATTAGAATATGCTACAAAGTATTTCGCCACCTACATTCTGTGCTTTCGCATCTTTGTCGGTCATTACTCCTTTAGAAGTAGAAACGATTGAAATACCAAGACCATTTTTAACACGTTTGATTTCCTCTGGTTTAGCATAAGTACGCAAACCTGGACGGCTGATTCTTTCCAAACTTTGAATCACCGGTAATTTGGTAGATGGGTCGTATTTCAAAGCGATTTTGATTACACCTTGTTTGCTGTCATCTTCAAATTTGTACTTCAGAATATAACCTTTATCGTAAAGGATTTCAGTAATACGTTTTTTTAGATTACTTGCAGGAATTTCCACAATACGATGGTTCGCCATCTGTGCGTTACGAATTCTTGTTAAGTAGTCTGCAATTGGATCAGTTACCATTGTTATTTCTGTTAATTGATTTAGAATTATTTTTCTGTGGAATTTTTATTCTGGCTCCACATCCAGTATCAAGTATCTAGTATCTAGTATCTAGCTTATCCAGCCTATCTAGCCTATCTAGCCTATCTAGCCTATCCAGCTTTATCCAGTATTACCAGCTCGCTTTAGTCACGCCAGGAATTTTTCCTGCTAAAGCCATATCACGGAACATCAAACGGCTTACACCGAAATGACGCATGTACCCTCTAGAACGACCTGTAAGCTGACATCTGTTTTTAAGTCTAACAGGAGAAGCATTTTTTGGCAAAAGATCCAAAGCGCTGTAGTTACCTTCAGCTTTCAGAGCTGCTCTTTTAGCTGCGTAATGAGCAACCATTTTTTCTCTTTTTGCCTGTCTGGCTGTAATTGATTTTCTGGCCATATTTTAGTTTTCAGATTTTTTAATGTTCTTGAAAGGCATACCCATTTCTTTAAGCAATTCGTATGCTTCTTCATTTGTGTTTGCCGTTGTTACGAAAGTGATATCCATACCCGTGATTTTATTCACTTTGTCGATATCGATTTCAGGGAAGATGATTTGTTCGGTAACACCTAATGTGTAGTTACCACGACCATCAAACGCTTTATCGTTGATTCCTTTGAAATCACGAACACGAGGTAATGAAACTGAAACCAAACGATCAAGGAATTCGTACATTTTCACACCACGCAAAGTAACTCTTGCGCCGATTGGCATGCTTTTACGAAGTTTGAAGTTGGAGATATCTTTTTTAGAAATCGTCGCAACAGCTTTTTGTCCGGTGATGTTTGATAATTCATCAACAGCGATGTCGATTAATTTTTTATCAGTTACCGCACCATTCACACCACGATTCAAACAAATCTTAGTGAGTTTTGGAGCCTGCATTACAGTTTTATAACTGAATTTTTTCATTAAAGCAGGTACAACTTCATTTTTGTACTTATCTGCTAATCTTGGAGTATTTGTATTTGTGCTCATTATTTGATTACCTCCCCTGATTTTTTAGCGATTCTAACTAATTTACCTTTTACTCTGTCTCTTTTAACTTTTGAAGGACCTTTAGATTTAGCATCCCAAAGCATCACATTACTGATGGCAATTGGTGCTTCCACTTTTTCGATACCTCCCTGAGTATTTTGAGCAGATGGTTTTGTGTGTTTGGTGACAATGTTCACACCTTCTACCAATACGCGGCCTTTATCAATGATTACCTCCAGTACTTTACGAGGTTTTGTAAGGTCTTTGTCGTCTCCGGTGATAACCACTACAGAGTCTCCTTTTTTGATGTTGAACTTTGGTTTAAATCTTGTACTCATTTTTTTTAGCTTTTGGCTTTTTGCTTGATGAAGCTGATTTTCTTAATTAATTAAAGCACTTCAGGTGCCAGTGAAATAATCTTCATGTACCCTTTGTCTCTTAATTCACGGGCAACAGGCCCGAAAATACGTGTACCTCTTGGCTCGTCTGAATTGTTCAACAACACTACTGCGTTGTCATCAAAACGGATATAAGAACCATCTTTACGACGTAATTTATTTACAGTACGAACGATAACTGCTTTACTGACAGTACCTTTTTTTATACCACCTGCAGGCATAGCATCTTTAACAGTAACAACGATCTTATCTCCGATCTTTGCATAATCCTGTCCGCTATTTCCCAATACGCGAATACATAAAACTTCTTTAGCTCCGCTATTATCTGCAACGTTTAGTCTACTCTCTTGCTGTATCATTTTATTTGGCTTTAAACTGACGATTTATAATCGTCAATTGATAATTTATTAATAGTTATAATGGCATTCAAACAGAATGCTGAAAATTACTTTACTTTTTCTACTACTTCTACCAATATCCAGCGCTTTGTTTTGCTTAAAGGACGGCTTTCCATGATTTTTACGATATCCCCAATGCTGCATTCATTTTTTTCATCATGAGCATGAAAACTTGTCGTTTTCTTCAGGAACTTTCCATATAATGGATGCTTAATCTTACGTTCTACCTTTACAGTAATAGTTTTATCCATTTTATTACTGGATACCACACCTACTCTGGTTTTCCTTAAGTTTCTTACTATCTTGTTTGTTGTTTCCATCATGTATTGTTTTATTGGATTATGCTCCAATTTGAATTTTTCTTAATTGAGTTTTTAAACGGGCGATATCTCTTCTCAAAGAACGTATGCTTTGAGGATTATCAAGTGGATTCAATGAATGAGCAAATACCAATTTTTTAATGCGCATTTCATCCTCTTTTATTTTTGCTGTTAAATCAGCTTCATTCATCCCGTTTAGCGTTTTTACAAAATCAACTTTTTTTGACATCTTCTTTAATTTGTTGGTGATTGGATGTGTTCAGGGTTTAGTTTATTGTTAATTAGCTAGCATGATAATCATGACTAACAACAAACTTTGTAAGGATTGGTAATTTTTGTGCAGCCAATTCGAATGCTTCTTTAGCAACCTGTTGTGGTACTCCATCTGCTTCGAATAAGATACGACCAGGTTGAACAATAGCAGCCCATCCTTCCGGATTACCTTTACCTTTACCCATCCTTACCTCTGCTGGTTTTGCAGTAATAGGTTTATCTGGGAAAACTCTGATCCATACGTTTCCTTCACGTTTCATGTGACGTGTCATTGCCTGACGAGCACTTTCAATTTGACGATTGGTTAACCATACACTATCCAATGCTTTTAAACCGAAGGTTCCGAAAGCAAGAGTTGCTCCTCTTTTAGTATTTCCTTTCATTCTACCTTTCTGACTCTTTCTGTGTTTGGTTCTTTTTGGTTGTAACATCTTATGTTAATTTGACAATTTGATAATTTGATAATTAAGTAAAGCGATGTTTATCTTCTTCCACCGCCGCCGCCACCGCGTCTATCTCCGCCACGATCACCACCTCTTCCACCACCTCTTCTGTCATCTCCTCCTCTTCTATCGAATCCTCCTTGTGGTCTTTCTGTGCCATCGTTTTTACCACCGGCTACAACATTTGGATTTAAATCTCTTTTTCCTAAAACTTCACCTTTACATATCCAAACTTTGATACCAATTTTACCATAAACAGTAAGTGCGAAAAGACTAGCATAATCAATATCCATTCTTAAAGTATGTAATGGAGTACGTCCTTGTTTGATTTCTTCGCTACGTGCGATTTCAGCACCACCCAAACGACCACCAACTTTTACTTTAATCCCTTCTGCTCCCATACGTAATGCTGAAGCGATAGCCATTTTAATAGCTCTTTTATAATTGATACGATTTTCGATTTGACGAGCAATAGTATCAGCAACGATAGTAGCGTCTAATTCTGGTCTGCGTATTTCAAGGATGTTGATTTGAACATCTTCTTTACGACATAATTTCTTTAATTCTTCTTTGATTCTGTCAACTTCACCACCACCTTTACCGATGATGATACCAGGCTTAGAAGTATGAATCGTAACGATCAATTTGTTAAGTGTACGCTCAATAACGATTTTAGCGATACCACCTTTGTTGATACGTGCATTCAGATAATTTCTGATTTTGTCATCCTCGATCAGTTTGCCTGCATATTCTTTTTTGCTTGCGTACCAATTGCTGTCCCAGCCACGGATGATTCCTAATCTAGCACCTATCGGATTTGTTTTCTGACCCATATTCGGTTTTTAAATATTAGTTTGTATTAATCTTTTTTTGTTGATTTTGTTTTTTTAGCTTTTGGTGCTTCAACAGCAACTTCTTCAGCAACTTCTGCAACCGGAGCTGCTACTGCTTTAGAACCAACTGTATCAACGATAACAGTTACGTGGTTGCTACGTTTGCGAACTCTGTAACCACGACCTTGTGGAGCAGGACGCATACGTTTGATCACTCTTGCGCCATCAACAAAAATTGTTTTTACCACCAAAGCTGATTCATCAGAACCTTCATTCTTTTGTTTCCAATTGCTGATGGCAGAAACTACCAATTTACGCAAAGGCACAGCAGGATGTTTTGGGTTGTGATCCAAAATAGCCAAAGCTTTTTCAACTTTCATTCCGCGAATCAAATCAGCCAGCAAACGCATTTTGCGTGGTGATGTCGGATAATTATTCAATTTTGCTACTGCTTCCATTTTACTATGTTTAAGGTTTAAAGATTTGCATTCGAATTCAATTCTAAGCAAGAATCAGTAAACGATTTTTATGATACTTTTTTACTTGAGTGACCTCTGAAATTTCTTGTTGGTGCAAATTCTCCTAATTTATGTCCCACCATGAATTCTGTTACATAAACCGGAATGAATTTATTACCGTTATGAACTGCGAAAGTTTGTCCTACGAAATCAGGAGTGATAGTACTTCTGCGACTCCAGGTTTTGATTACGGTTTTCTTTGCTTTTCCTTCGATGATAGCATTTACTTTTCCTTCAAGTTTTGCTTCGATATAAGGACCTTTTTTTAACGAACGAGCCATGTTTTATTGATTTCTGTTTATTTTCCGGTATAAGCCGGATATTTTAACAATTGAATGAATGATTGATTATTTGTTTGGTAATTTTTTACCGTTTCTTCTTTGGATAATCATTTTATCAGAGCCTTTACCTCTTGTACGTGTAATTTCTCCTTTAGCATATTTACCCTTACGGCTACGTGGATGACCTCCTGAAGCTCTACCTTCACCACCACCCATCGGGTGATCAACCGGGTTCATCGCAACCGCTCTTGTACGTGGTCTGATACCTTTCCATCTGTTACGACCTGCTTTACCCATGCTTTCCAAATTGTGATCGCTATTGCTGGTAACACCAACAGTTGCGTAACAATTAATCAACACTTTTCTCAGCTCACCACTAGGCATTTTAATTACAGCGTATTTACCTTCCTTATTGGTTAATTGAGCAGATGTACCTGCAGAACGAACAAGAATACCGCCTTGACCAGGTTGCATTTCAATGTTGTGAACATTAGTACCCAATGGCATATTTTTCAACATCAATGCGTTACCCAATTCCGGTGCTACCGAGTCGCCACTGATAACAGTTTGACCAACTTGTAAGCCCTGAGGAGCGAGTATATATCTTTTTTCACCATCAGCATAAGCCAATAGAGCGATGAAAGCTGTTCTGTTAGGATCATACTCGATTGTTTTTACAGAAGCAGGAATGTCTTTCTTGTTTCTTTTAAAATCAACCAAACGATACATTGTCTTATTTCCACTACCCATGTATCTCATGGATCTTCTACCTTGTGAATTTCTGCCAGCTGTACTTTTTTGCTTTTCAAGCAATGTTTTCTCCGGAGTAGAGGTAGTAATTTCTGCATAAGCATTTCCTATTCTCCAACGGGTTCCTGCTGTAATCGGTTTGTATTTTCTAAGTGCCATTTTTAAAACTTTTATTTGTCAAAACTTTGCGGTGCTGACCACCATTCATGAATAATTTAATTTCAATTATACGTTATCGTATAAGTCAATCTTTTCACCTTCTGCTACTGTAACCAAAGCTTTTTTCTTAGCCGGCTTTCTTCCTACTAAGAATCCTGATTTGGTATATTTAGCTTTCAGTTTAGATGGCATAACCATTGTATTTACTTCTTCTACTTGTACACCATAAAAAGCTTCCACAGCTCTTTTGATTTCAAGTTTGTTTGCTTTTCTGTCAACCACAAAAGCGTAACGATTCATTTTTTCTGATTGCTTGTTAGCCTTTTCAGATAAAATTGGTTTTATTAATACGTCTGACAGTTTCATGTCGTTAATTTTTTAATTTGATAATTTGATAATTTGTTGATTTGCTTTTTCATTTTCAAATCAGCACATTTTCAAATTGTGTTATGCTTCAGTTTCAGTGAATAATTTTGCTGCCTTTTCAGTCATCACCAAATAATTGGCGTCAAGAATGTCATAAGTGTTCATGTCGCTAAGAACAGAGCCATTAACTCCTTCAACATTTCTCAAACTCAAGTACATGTTATCATCATATTCAGGAATTACGAACAAAGCTTTTTTATGACCTATGTTTAATGATTTCAAAATACCAGAGAATGCTTTAGTCTTTGGAGCATCCATAGTAACATCTTCCATGACAACGATTGCATTTTCTTTTGCTTTATAAGCTAGTGCACTCATTTTTGCCAAATCCTTTACTTTACGATTCAATTTGATATCGTATTTGTGTGGTTTTGGTCCGAAGATAGTACCACCACCTTTATACAATGGGTTACGGAGATTACCCTTACGAGCACCGCCAGTACCTTTTTGCTTGTGTAATTTTTTAGAAGAGCCTTTCACTTCCATACGGGTTTTCACTTTGTGAGTTCCCTGACGCTGTGCACCTTGGTATTGCTTTACAGCAAGATAAATGACGTGATCATTTGGTTCGATTCCAAATATTTCTTCCGGTAGTTCAATTGTTCTTCCGGTTTTCTCGCCTTTGCTATTTATGATATCTACTTGCATTTTCTGTTTTTTTGAACGCTTAAAAAATGGCGTTTAGTTTTTTATTTCTGAATTAAAACGATTGATCCGTTATGTCCTGGAACAGAACCACTCACAAGGATGTAATTCTTTTCAGCGAATATTTTAACTATTTTCAATCCTTTCATTTTCACTTGATCACCGCCCATACGACCGGCCATGCGCATGCCTTTGAATACACGGCTCGCATCAGATGAGTTACCGATTGAACCCGGAGCTCTCTGACGATCGTGCTGTCCATGTGATTGCTCGCCCACACCACTGAATCCGTGACGCTTAACAACACCTTGAAAACCCTTTCCCTTTGTTGTACCTACCACAGCAATTTTATCGCCTTCGGTAAATATATCAACGGTAATGGTTTCACCAACGTTTTTGTCAATTTCGCTATCGCGTATTTCTTTTACGAATCTTTTTGGAGCCGTACCGGCTTTTGAGAAGTGATTGATTTCGGCTTTTACGGAGTGTTTTTCTTTCTTGTCGCCGAACGCTAATTGAAGCGCATTGTAACCGTCTGTAGCAACGGTTTTCTTTTGTGTAACTACGCATGGACCTGCTTCGATGATGGTTACAGCAGTTTGCTTGCCGGTCTCATCAAAAATGCTGGTCATGCCAACTTTTTTTCCAATAATACTTTTCATTGTATTTGTTTTATGCCCAGCGGTCTGTCATAATTAGCCAGACTTAGACGTTCATATTTTTTCTATTCAAGAACTTGCTTAATGCCTATCCTGCTGTTCAGGAAGGTTCATCAGGCTTTAATTTCAACATCCACACCACTTGGCAAATCCAATTTACTCAACGCATCAACAGTACGACTAGAGCTGGTGTAAATATCTAATAAGCGTTTATGTGTGCACAATTGAAATTGCTCACGAGCTTTTTTGTTAACGTGAGGCGAACGCAATACAGTGAAAATTTTCTTGTGTGTAGGTAAAGGAATAGGACCTGTTACTACTGCACCTGTACTACGAACAGTTTTAACGATTTTTTCAGCTGATTTATCAACTAGATTGTGATCGTAAGACTGTAGTTTTATTCTGATTCTTTGTGACATATAAAAAGAACTTTAAAGTTTCCGTTTTTTAATTTGGAGTGCAAAGGTAGGGGGATGTTTTCAAATAGCAAAGAAATTTTAAGAAAAAGTTTTGATTTTGTTCGATTTGAGGATTTGAGGCGAGGAAAATGTAAAATATTGAATGTAAAATATCAAATGTAAAAGTAGTATTGTAGATATGAAATCGTCATTATCTCATTTATTACAATCTATGCGCCAACTGCTCACACTCTATTCTGCGTTGCAATATAATTCGTGAATTCGTGGTTTAAGCAATAAAAAAAATTAAAAATAAGGAATAAGGAAGTGGCAGATAGCTTCATGGAATTGCATATTAATTTAAATAACCTCTGCGTAAACTCCACATCCTCCATTCTCCGCGGTAATACAATTCACGAATTCGTGGTTACCCCTTCATCAAATTATCAAATCAATTACCTTTGCCCCCATGCAAGAAAAAATTATCATATTAGATTTCGGATCGCAATATACCCAGCTCATTGCAAGAGCAGTAAGAGAATCGAATGTTTATTGCGAAATTATTCCCTTTAATAAAAAAATCGAATTTAACGAATTTCTGAAAGGTGTTATTCTATCCGGATCTCCATGTTCTGTTAATGAAGACAACGCTCCTGATGTCAATATCCTCGAAATACTAAACCATGTCCCTGTTTTGGGAATTTGTTACGGCGCGCAACTTACCGTGAAAAAATTTGGAGGACTAGTCGAAAAAAGTAACAAACGCGAATACGGCAGAGTGAGCTTCAATGTTGCCAAAGAAGATATTTTCTTAAAAAACATTTCATTAGCATC
>CANHLV010000026.1 GCA_947461495.1 Chitinophagaceae bacterium | reverse complement strand
GTACTATATTAAGCCTAATGATTTGGTATATGTGAAGAAAGATATTGTAAAATATGATAAAGAAGAGAGAAGAAGCAGAACACAAACTACAGTATCAATGGTAGCATCATTGGTTTCACTTTTTATAGTAGTATTAAATACCCTAAAACCTTAATTTGCGTTTTCATTATGATTGAAGAACAACAAGGAACCCCTGAGAAGGCCAATGACAATATCATTGCACAAATCATACATCGTTATTTGCCGTTTTGGCCAATTCTTGTTTTATGTTGTGTTGCATCGCTTTTTATTGCATTTCTAGACCTGCGCTCTCAAACTAAAATTTATGTAGCTTCTGCCAAGGTTTTATTGAAAGACCCTGAAAAAGGTAATGGCGATACAAAAGTCTTAGACGCATTGAATATTTTCAGCGAGAAAAAAACAGTAGAGAATGAAATTATTGTTTTGAGATCAACTTCTTTAATGGAACAAGTTGTAAAAGAACTTGATTTATACGCAACTGTTAATAATGAAGGGAAAGTACGAAGAGAAGAACTTTATGCTGATAATTCTCCCATTCAATTTGTTGCCATGAATAAAGACAGCATTGAGTCGGGAGGTACTATTTTCTTTGAAATAGATTGGAAGCGTGAAATTGTAAGAATTGCAGGTCAGCAAATTCCATTCAACGGAACTTTTGAAATTAATAACACCGTTTATCAACTGAAGTTGAATAAAAATTACAACAGGAATGTTGTTGGTAAAAATTATTTTGTTTCTTTTAATTCAGTAGAATCCGCAGCTAATTCCATTATCAACACGATTAAAGCTGCACCACTATCATACAATTCAACGGTAATTGATGTAAGATTAGAAACACCTGTGCCTGTAAAAGGAGTTGATATATTAAACAAATTATTTGAGGTTTATAATAATGCAGGTATCGAAGACAAAAATATGAGAGCCATAAAAACCTTGAGGTTTATTGAAGGCCGATTGAATACAGTTATCGTTCAGCTTGATAGTGTAGAGAGGAATATTCAAATTTATAAGACACAAAACGACGTGTTGAATCTAGGTGAACAGGCAATGGTTTACTTTAATAATATTAAGGATTTAGATAATGCTAATGGCTTGCTGGATTTACAATTACAACTTTTACAGGATTTATCTGATTATGTAAATGCGAAAGGAAAGAGAAATGGAATTGTACCATCCCTTGTATTGTTAAATGATGAAACATTAAAAGGATTATTGGATCAATTGTATTCAGCTGAATTTGAATTGCAGAAAGCGAAAGCCAGTTCAGGTGATAAAAGTGATGTCGTTATTTTAGCAGAAGGTAAAATTGAAAAAATTAAAAATGACATTCGGGAAAATATCGGTAACATAAGAACAAATTTCCAGATTCAAAAAAGCAGCAATGAAGATAAAATAAACATGAATAAAAGTTTATACTCTTCGGTGCCTGAAAAGGAGAGGGGGCTTATTGATATCAGCAGACAACAAGGCATTAAAAATGATATTTATACTTTCTTATTGAAGAAAAGAGAAGAAACCGCATTGTCATCAGCTTCTACTAGTGCTGATTTGAGGGTTTTAGGTAAGGGTTCTTTTACCGGTCCTATAAGACCTATTGATAAAGACTATTATATAGTTGGTCTTGTGATAGGGATATTGATTTTTTTATTGTTTGTACAAATCAAGGAACATACCAACAATAGAGTAATGTTCCGAAATGATATTGAAAAAGTATCTTCTGTTCCGGTTATCGGAGAAATTATACAGGCAAAAGTTAATGAAACTATCGCGATTACTGAAGGCAAAAGAACCGTAATTGCAGAACAGTTTAGGTCATTAAGGACAAACCTAGGTTTCATGGGTTTCGACGAAAAAAACAAAGTATTATTGGTAACCTCAAGTATTTCCGGAGAAGGAAAATCATTTGTTGCTGTAAATCTTGCCATCAGTTTGACACTTAATGGGAAAAAAGTAGCCTTATTAGAATTGGATTTAAGAAAACCCAAATTAAGCAAGTTGTTAACCATAAAAAAAGATCCGGGGATTTCAAGCTATCTGGTCAACAAAGCTGATTTGGAAGAAATCACTAAACCAACATCATTCAATAATCTTTTCTTGGTCACAGCCGGTCCAATTCCTCCCAATCCTACAGAATTAATTACAAAGCCGGAATTTGAAGTCATGCTCAATGAACTGAAAAGTAAATTTGATTATGTTATCATTGATACAGCGCCAATCGGACCGGTTGCAGATGCACAATTATTGGCAAAGCATGTAGATATCACCATATTTATGGTCAGACATAATCATACACCCGCTGTTTTTCTAAGAATGATTGATACGTACTATAATGAAAAGAAATTCAAAAATATGTGCATCGTTTTTAATGGAATCAAACCTCGAGGAGTTTCTATCTTTAATTATGGATTTGGAGGATATGGCAATGGCTATGGTTATGGTTATGGTTATGGATATGGATATGGTTATGGTTATGCATACGGTAAAACATACACAAGTTATTATGTGGAAGATGTTAACCAACCAGGATTTAAAAATCTCTGGAATATAAAAGAAGTGTTTTTAAGTATTTTTAAAAAACGCTAGAGAATCAAGCATCATTATAACTTCATTATTCTTTAGTTTTCATGTGACTGAGGAATAGCGAAGCTTTGTCTAAATCAGAATGGAAGAAAACGATTTTTGGTATGTTGTGTATACTCGGCCTCGCTGGGAGAAGAAAATAGCCGCTGTTCTGAATGAAAAAGGCATTGAAAATTATTGCCCATTAAATAGAGTTGAAAAGAAATGGAGCGATAGAAAAAAAATAATTCATGAACCTCTATTTAAAGGTTACTTGTTTATCAAAATAAATGAAACTAAAAAATGGGAAATTAAATTAATCAATGGGATTATCAATTTTGTATACTGGCTTGGTGAACCAGCAGTCGTAAAAGAATCCGAAATTTATAACATAAAAAAATTTCTACAAGAGTTTGATAATATTGAAGTGATTGATAATAAATTAAATGCCAATGACACTGTAATGATAAATCAAGGTGTATTGATGAATTATAAAGGGATAATTGTTGATGTATTAGGAAATAATGTAAGGGTTAAAATAGATAGTATGGGCATTCAACTTTGTGCAATTGTGAATAAAGAAAAACTCACCCTGATGTAACCAAATTATATATTACTTGCATAAAAAATACATTAATTAGAAATTGAGATTAGTTTTATTTAATATGAAACAATTTAATTCTTGAAAGCCTAATCAATGTTTTTTAATTTTTTAATCAAAATATATTCAGTAATTTGATACTCCAAAAATCTTTAAAATGAAGCTTACCGACAAAATTTACATAGCCGGACATAATGGCTTGGTAGGGAGTGCAATATTAAGGCTATTAAATAAGAAAGGGTATAAGAATATCATTACTAGATCTTCAAGCGAGCTTGATTTAAGAGATCAAAAAAAGGTAAATGAATTTTTTGAAAATGAACAACCTTCTTATGTGTTTATGGCCGCTGCCAAAGTTGGGGGTATAATGGCCAATAAATCTTATCCCGCTGATTTTATTTACGACAATTTATCAATTCAAACTAATGTCATTCATTCAGCGTATAAATGGGGTGTTGAAAAACTTTTGTTTTTAGGAAGCAGTTGTATTTACCCTAAAAATGCGCCACAGCCCATAATGGAAGACTACCTGATGACGGGTTATTTGGAACCAACTAATGAACCTTACGCTATTGCAAAAATTGCTGGAATCAACATGTGTCAATCATACATGAGACAATTTGGATGCAATTTTATCAGTGTAATGCCACCAAATCTTTATGGACCGGGAGATAATTATGACCTACATAATGCTCATGTTTTACCTGCATTAATCAGGAAATTTCATGAAGCAAAAATAAACAATCAAAAATCAGTTGTTGTTTGGGGTACAGGTAAACCCAGAAGGGAATTCCTTCATGTTGATGATGCTGCGATGGCTTGCTATTTTTTGATGCAGAAATATGAAAGTCCGGAAATTATAAATATTGGAACAGGATTAGATTATTCCATTAAAGAGATGGCGAATATCGTTAAAAAAATTACCGAATTTAATGGAGAAATTGTTTTTGATGAAGGCAAGCCTGATGGTACACCAAGGAAATTATTGAATGTAGACAAAATTAATAAAATGGGCTGGCAAGCTTCTGTAGATTTAGAAACAGGCTTAACGCTCACCTACGCTGAATTCAGTGAAAAATATTTAGAATACATCAAAATAAAAGGACACAAAATTCTCTCTTTTTCCAACGTGTAATTTTCAGTAATCAGAATTTTATAAATATCAAATTGATTAGATTATTTTGTTAATCTACATGCAAGGCACCGAAAGAAAATCTTGCTAAAAATATTTGATTGAAATGTTCCTTAAAATGTCTTTCAGTTATTTATTATGAATAACAAAATACTGTTTCTTACACTAAGAGTATTTTCAGCTAAAGGGGGTATTGAAAAAGTATGCTGCGTTTTTGGGAAAGCATTGCAAGAAATTTGTACTGAATCTCAATGTTCATTGCAAATACTATCATCTCATGATAAAACTATAGATGCTGTTGGAAACCAATATTTTCCAATTCAACTTTTTTCAGGATTTGGAAATAACAGATTTCTTTTTGTTTTAAACGCTTTTCTAAAAGGTATTCAATCTAATTTGATTGTTATTAGTCATGTCAACTTGTTGCCGGTTGGTTGGCTGATTAAAAAAATTGCTCCGAACAGACGTCTTGTTATGTTAGCCCATGGCATTGAAATCTGGTCATTGCCATTAGGTATAAAAAAGAAAATGTTGAATGCTTGTGATGAAATACTTTGTGTAAGTCAATTTACCAAAGATAAAATAGCCGCTTTCCCAATTTCAAAAAATATTAAATTAACTGTACTTAATAATTGTATTGATCCTTATTTAGAGTCCCAATATAATAATGACAATATCATTAATCTTCGAAAAAAATACAATATTGATCAAACTGATAAGGTGTTATTCACACTGGCAAGATTAGATGCCAATGAACGTTATAAGGGCTATGACAGGGTAATTATGGCTTTGGCTGCAATAGAAAAAAAAACATATAATTTCAAGTACATCATAGGAGGGAGCTCAGATGAAATTGAAAGAAATTATGTTCTTGAATTAATAAAGAAACACAATTTAGAAGGTCGTGTTATTTTAACAGGGTTTATTCCCGACGAAGACCTAAAGGATTATTTTCAAATGTCTGATTTATATATCATGCCAAGTTTAAATGAAGGTTTTGGAATCGTTTTTATAGAAGCTATGTTTTATGGAGTTCCCGTCATTGCCGGAAATACAGATGGTTCGGTTGATGCTCTTTTAAATGGAGCACTTGGCCAATTGGTAAATCCAACAAATGTAGATGAAATAAAAAATGCTATTACTTCCCATTTGGAAACTGATGTTAACAGAAGGCCTGATTATAATTTATTGATGACGCATTTCAGTTATGATCAGTATAAAAAAAAGTTGTTACCAATCATTTTAAATTAAGAACAAAAATCGTTGCAAATGTTAATAAAACAACAACGAAATTGAACAGATGAACAATAAGAATGAGATAGAAAACTGGGACATCATCATTAATGCCGGTAGTTCGGAAAAACACTACTGGTTTGATTTATGGCGTTTTCGTGAATTGTTTTATATCCTGAGTTGGAGAGATATAAAAGTGAGGTACAAACAAACTGTTTTGGGTACATTATGGAGTATAATAAGGCCATTGTTAACGACATTAATTTTTACAATTGTTTTTAGTAAAATAGCCAAGTTGGAAAATCCAAGTAATGCGCCTTATGCTTTAATGGTTTTCGCAGGTATGTTGCCCTGGCAGTTTTTCAGTAATGCGCTTAGCGAATCTACCAACAGTTTGATAGGGAATGCCAATCTGATTACAAAAGTATATTTCCCTAGACTTATCATTCCGGCCAGTTCTGTAATTACCAGTCTGGTTGATTTTTTAATTTCGTTTGTTATTTTATTAGGGATGATGATATATTATCAATACGTACCTTCATGGCATCTCGTATTTCTGCCTATTTTTATTTTGCTGGTTTTCTTTTGTGCATTTGGATTTGGTTTATATCTGACCGCAGTAAATGTGAAATATCGTGATTTTAGGTACATAATTCCTTTTATCATACAGTTTGGGTTATACATTACACCCGTTGGTTTTAGTAGTGAGGTTATTGGTGATAAATGGAAACTGCTCTACGCATTGAATCCTATGGTGGGTGTGATAGATGGTTTCAGATGGTGTATTTTGGGTGATGAAATTCATTTGAATTCATTTTTATTTTCTGTTGTTGTTATCATCATTTCAATGATTGCAGGAATCAGGTATTTTAGAAAAATGGAAAAATCTTTTGCAGACAATATTTAATGGTAAGTTTTGAATAAATTAATTGAAGTAAAAGATCTTTCAAAATCATTTCTCATCAATCATGAGGAAAGGGAAAGTTATGCTGCATTAAGAGACGTTATTTCTAAAAAAGCCCAAAAAATATTTTCTTTTTCCGGTTGGAAAGCTTCAAAAATAACCAAGGAGGAGTTCTGGGCATTACGTGATATTAATATTGACATTTATCAAGGAGATAGAATTGGCATTATTGGAAGAAATGGTGCTGGTAAAAGTACTTTATTAAAAATACTGTCGAGGATAACAGCACCATCCAAAGGCACGATTAAAATAAAAGGTAGAGTCGCTTCTTTACTCGAAGTTGGCACTGGTTTTCATCCCGAACTTACCGGACGTGAAAACATTTTTTTAAATGGTGCAATTCTAGGCATGAGTCGTCTCGAAATCAAAAATCATTTTGATGAAATCGTAAGTTTCGCTGAAATAGAAAAATTTCTAGATACGCCTGTTAAAAGATATAGCAGTGGAATGTATGTCCGATTGGCCTTTGCTGTGGCTGCTCATTTAGAACCAGAAATACTTATTGTTGATGAGGTATTGGCTGTTGGAGATGCTCAATTTCAGAAAAAATGTTTGGGTAAAATGGAAGAAGTTAGTAGGAATCATGGTAGAACAGTATTGTTTGTCAGTCATCAAATGAGTGCCATTGAAACGTTAACAAACAAAGCATTGTATTTACAAAATGGGAGATTAAAAAATTCCGGACCAACTCCTGAAATCATTAATCGTTATTTGCATGATTATGAAGAAACCACCGAAATAAAAAATTATAAACAACGCTCAGGAAATGGAAAAGCAAAAGTTGTAAAACTTGAAGTGCAAAAAGAAGGGATAAGAGCTTCTGCTGTTAAACAAGGTGATTTTTTTAATGTAATCATTGGGATTGAATGCAAAGAGAATCTGCCTATGGATATAAGCTTTGTGCTGGAGAACATAAAAGAACAATCTATTTATTGTACTCAGTTGTCTGATTTGCAATTGCCTTTGCAAGTGGAAGATTATGTTGAAGTAGAAATTCCTGTTCCACTATCTTGTCTTAGAAGCGGAGATTATCTTTTCTCCATGGCCGTATTCAGACCGGATAAAAGTGAATTTTATGATACGGTCTTACATTTCCCACTGATAAATATTGAAGGCATGAGAATTATCGGATCGTTCCCGGTTGATGCCAGGTGGGGCGATTTATATTTTCCAATAAACTGGAAAGTAAATCCTAAATTATAATTGAGATGCTAAACAAAATCAGTAGTTTTCTTCGTAAGAAAAATTTGATGTTCAATGAAATCTATGAAATCAGTAAGAACTTAAATGCTGATCTCAAAAGCCCCAAAATTAATCTGGGAAAAATTCAGGCAACATTAAACAGCGCTAAATCGAAAATTAATAATTTGTCTGAAGTTGAGTTTCAAGTGTTTTCTCAGTTTGGCGACGATGGCATCATACAATATCTGATAGATAAACTGCCCATAAAAAATAAGACTTTTATTGAATTTGGAGTGGAGAATTATCAGGAAGCCAATACTAGATTTTTGCTCATCAATAATGCTTGGTCGGGTCTTATCATTGATGGAGATCCCAAGAATATCAAACAAATTAAAAACAGCCGTTTATATTCTTTTTATGATATAAGGGCAATTGATAGTTTTATAACTAAACAAAATATCAATCAACTGATTTCCGGAGTTGGATTTCAGAAAGAAATAGGCATTTTGAGTGTTGATATAGATGGCAATGACTTTTGGGTATGGAAAGAGATTGATGTGATAAGTCCTGAAATTGTGATTTGTGAGTATAATAGTTTATTTGGTTTCGAAGATCCGATAACCATTCCATATCAAGATGATTTCATCAGAGGTAAGAAATCGCCGTTCAATTTTTATGGAACTTCTTTGAACGCGGCTGTTACTCTTGCCAAAGAAAAGGGTTACTTTTTTATAGGTTGTAACAGTGCTGGTAATAATGCATATTTTATCCATGAAAAACACAGAGCCAATTGTCCTGTTGTAGAAAAAACACCGGCTGAGGGTTATAATTTGGCGATGTTTTCAGAAACTTGGGATGAGAAAAAAGAACCCAGACGTGGCATTGAAAAAATAAAAAGTATTGATGGGTTGGAGGTAGTTGATATTACCAACATGAAAACGAAAAAATTAGATACCCAATCAATTGTCGATTCACTGATTTTAGCAAATAAATTTAATGGCATACACTAAATGAAAAAAACAAGCATACTGATTTTAGGATCGAATGGATTCATAGGTAGTCATCTTGTTGATCATTTTCTTAATTCAGGATTAACTGTATCCGGTTGTGATGTGACTGATTCAATTAATCCAGCAATTGCTTTTTATAAATTAAATACACAATCTTCTGCACTTGAAAACATTTTTAATGTTCAACGCTTTGATTATTGCATAAATGCTGCTGGAAACGGGAATCTAAATCAATCAATTTCAGACCCGGAATTTGATTTTAACACCAACACTCAATTTACCTTTCAAATTCTAGAAAAGCTAAGGGTATTTTCGCCAGAATGTAAATACCTTCACATTTCAAGTGCGGCTGTGTATGGCAATCCACAATCACTTCCAGTAGCCGAAAATTCAATCATAAATCCAATATCTCCTTACGGTTGGCATAAATATTTGTCGGAGTTATTATGTAAAGAATATTACACGTTGTATGGTATAAGGTCAGCCATTATCAGGCCATTTTCAGTTTATGGACCAGGATTGAAAAAACAGATTTTTTGGGATGTTTTTGAAAAAATCAAATCCAATCAATCTGAAATCGAATTATGGGGTACGGGTGAAGAAACCAGGGATTTTATATACATAGATGATTTGTGTGCTGCGATTCATTTGATTATTAATAATTCAAGCATGTCGGGAGATATTTTTAATGTTTCATCCGGAAACATGACAACAATAGCTGATGCGGTGAATTTACTTTTATACAAAATGAAGACTTCAGTTAATGTGCAATTTAATGGTAAAGTAAGAGCAGGAAATCCTGATAAATGGCAAGCAGACATAAAAAAAATAAATGCTTTAGGATTTCTCCCAAGTGTAAATTTTGAACAGGGCATCAGTAAAGTAGCTGAATGGTTAATGAAGCAATAATTTTTTGTTACTCAATATTCTGCTGATGCAGTTAAATACATTTTAATCTAAGGAGCGGATGATTCCGATAACATTTTTTATTGACAATAAATTGGGAGGAGTGAGCTCACTTAATTATAATTTAATCAGGTATGCGCCCTCAGATTTCAAACAAACTGTTATTCATATAGAAGATACGAGTTCTCCTTCGGCAAAAGCTAATATCAGTTATCCTGTTGATAAGCAGGAATATATCAAATTCAGCAAAAAGGAAAATGCTTATGCTGTATTGAAAAAAATGCATCTGGCTTTATCTGAAAAGCAGGGGGCATTGGTACTTAACTATGGTTCAGAAATGGCAATGCTTGATCATTTTCCGGTGAACCAAACAACTTACCAACTAGTTCATGATGATTACAATCTTAATTTATCAAAGCTGTATGGTCATGTTGTAGATGTTTTTATTTGTCATAATGCTTTTATTGAAGCTTCACTTTTGAAATTATTTCCTGATAGGCAATCTGATATTTTTTTCTTGTCTCATGGTGTGGAAATCCCCCAAATTAATAGAATGATTAATTCCATGGATGAGCCATTGCGTTTATTGTTTTTGGGTAGGCTTGCCACTTCAAAAGGTATTTATGATTTGCCTAAAATTGCTGAATTATTGAGAAGAAATAATGTTTATGTAAAATGGACATGTGTTGGTGCAGGTCCCGAAGCATCTACATTCAAGGAAAGTTGGCATAAAGATGACGATGTGATTTTTTTATCTCCAACTACGAATGAAGAAGTTATTCAAATTTGTAGTCAGAATGATGTATTTGTATTGCCAACAAAATTTGAAGGTACTCCCGTTTCTTTACTGGAAACCATGAGTGCAGGTTTGGTGCCTGTAATTACTGACCTTCCGGGTGGGATACATGAGATTGTAAATTCATCAGTTGGTTTTGCCTTGCCTATTGATGATCATAAAGCTTTTGCAGCGGCAATAATAGATTTAGATAAGAATCGTGAAAAGTTGAATGTATTAAGCAAAGCTTGCCAAACCAAGATAAAAAATGAATTCAATCTCGTTGATACTTCAAAAAAATATTACGAATTATTTGCTCGTTTTGAAGCATTCAGAAAAGAAAAAAAACTTCAAAAACAAAAAGTGGGATCCCGTCTGGATCATCCGATCATACCCAATACTGTAACCCAATTGATAAGGAAGTTCAGTCGTTAATTTTAAAAACACTCATGAATCCAATAACAGTCAGTGTTTGTGTATTTACTTATAACTACGAGAAATTTTTAGCTCAGGCAATAGTCAGTATCTTATCACAAAAAACATCATTTGATTTTGAAATATTAATCTGCGATGATTGCAGTACAGATAATACGTTAACAATAGCCAATAATTATTTAAAAGACCATCCAAATAAAATAAAAGTATTAAGTAATTCTATCAATCAGGGAGGAACAAAAAACTGGATAAGAGCAATACGTGCTTGCAGCGGAAAATACATAGCATTGATAGATGGGGATGATTATTTTTCAAGTCCCTATAAATTACAAAAGCAATTCGATATTTTAGAAAGTAATGAACATTATGTTTTATGCTTTCACAGTGTGGATGAGAAATATGACGATGCTCCTGAATTGAATAAACATGTTGAGTTTCAGAAAGAAATTTACACACTTGCTGATTTTATGGAGAATGGATGGTTTGTCAGAACATCTTCTACTTTTTTCAAAAATGGTGTTATCCCCAAAGAAATACCTGAATGGGTGCATGAATACCCTTATCGCTTTGACACCATTTTGCATGTTTTATTGTGTTTACATGGGGATGCCTATAACATCAAAGAGAATCTTAGCGTTTGGCGGAAGCACAAAAAAGGTATGTCATTCTGGTTGATGCGAGATTTTGTAAAGAATGCCAAACAAAAAATTTCGCTTTCAATGCAACTCAATGCATACACAAATAATCAATATAATAAACAGTCAAAGCGATTTCAAAACAATGAAAAAACTATTTTATTATTTTATTTGCTTAGGCATTTTAAAATGTGGAAATATCCTTTAGTTTTTATTGATTGTCTGCTTCATATAAATATTTCAATGTTTTTTAAATTTTTTAAAGGCAAGCATCATGGAATTAAAAGCGCTTGATTGGGATAGTACATTTTGGAATATTCCTATTTACTCGCTTACATTGGAAGCAGAGGATAATTGGGAAAAAGTAGTTCATAT
>CANHLV010000025.1 GCA_947461495.1 Chitinophagaceae bacterium | reverse complement strand
GCTTTTTTAAGATTGTGCAAGTTGATTTTAACAGTTTGACCATCAGCACTCTGATAGCCTACATTGTTTTCTTCTGATTGATTTGGAACAATCATAGGTTATTAAATTTTTTGGTTAATAAATGGAAAATAAAGCTTTGGCAAATATATATAAACTTCATCACAAAGAAAATAATCTTGTAAATCAATTTTGTTAATAGAATTCAATATGCTTAAAATGCCTTATATGGTTTAATATAATCAGGTTCTGTAAGCGTTATGTCGTTAAACAATTTTTTTTCGAACCTGTTTTGACTGATGACACTCATTGAAACTGGGAGGTTATTGTGTTGAATAAATTTCGCATTTCTGTGATTGCAAATTTGTTGAAACTTCATGGAACCTGACCCGGTGAAATATATGCAGTTGTTTTTAAGTGAATCAGTAAAGGAAGTTTCATCAAGTATCATGGCTGAAGGGGAATAGATTTCTTTTAAGTTCTCGTTGTACAATGCAGTAAATACTTCCATTCTTCGGGCATCGATCATTGGGCAAATTAAACATTGTTGTTCACTAGCTAACATGATAATATCATGAGCCATCAATTCAAGGGTGCTGATGGTTATCAGTGGTTTTTTAAGGGCATATGACAACCCTTTCGCCGCTGACATTCCAACGCGCAGGCCTGTGTATGACCCCGGACCTTTTGTTACTGCAATCGCGTCAAGGTCATCAATAGAAATCTCAGATTTACTTAATAGTTCTTCTATTGCAGGATGTAAAAAAGATGCATGTTCTTTTTGAGAATGATTTTCAGTAATCAGTAAAGGTTTGCCATTTTTTGAAATACAAACAAAAGCAGTTTCCTGTGCGGTATCTATGTTTAAAATTATACTCATAAAGAATTGGCTTCATTAATTAATAACATTGATGGTTGGTACCTTGTGTCTGATTTACTTAATTTTTGAAGAAGTGATAATATGTTTGAAATGCCAATTTCTGACTTCCATTCAAAAGGACCTTTCGGGTAATTGGTGCCTAATTTCATCGCAATATCAATTTCAGTTTCAGTGCTTACATTTTGTTCTTTGGCAAAATATGCTTCATTGATAATCATTGATAAAATACGGGGTGCGATAAATCCTGGTTCATCGGGTGTGATGGTAAAGGATTTATTGATGGCATTTAGTATGTCGATGTGCTGCTGACTTAAAGTGCCAGCCACTTCCCATAAATTCCTTTGAATAAAACCATTCCAGCCATTCATTCTCAAAACATTTTCATGATGATTGCTTTCTTTTAATGTATTACTGACTGCATTGATAAAAACCGGTTTCTTTATATGGGTGTAATTTCCGTCCCATGCATTTTCATTCAGATTGAAATATCCATCTGCATTAGAGAAATTATTCCATTCATCAATATGATTAGTTGTAATCCAATCAATTGAGGTTGAAAGCGATTTCATATATGCGCCAAATTCTTCATTACATAAGATGATAATTTTCATTGTGGAAAAATTTTAGCAAAAATAGGTGCTTGAATAGGAATATATTTGCATTACAAAAAAAATAAAATGTTCGATAAGACAATTGTTAATACAATAGATGCGCCGGCTCCGATAGGTCCGTATGCACAAGCCGTAAAGACAGGTAATCTTTTATTTATTTCCGGACAAATCGCATTGGTTGCCGAAACAGGAGATTTAATCACCAATTCAATCGCAGAAGAAACGCATCAGGTTATGAAAAATCTTCAGGCCATCTTGAAATCTGAAAATGCAGATTTTAGCAACATTGTTAAGACCAATATTTTTTTAAGTGGAATGGAGCATTTTTCCGTTGTAAATGAAGTTTACGGACAATACTTCTCCGGTGATTTTCCTGCCAGGGAAACTGTTGCGGTAAAAGGCTTGCCCAGAAATGTAAATGTAGAAATCAGCATGATAGCTTCCATATGATATGATTCTGATCACCGCACCTGTTCATGAAATTATGATTGAGACGTTTAATAAAAACGGACTTGATTTTGAATATATCCCCACTGCAGATTATCAACTTCTTTTTGATAAAATTGAATTTGCCACTGGTATTGTTGTTGCCACACAAATCAACATTGATAAAAAAATGCTAGAGAGAGCTATTCAATTAAAATGGATTGCTCGATTGGGAAGTGGCATGGAGCATATAGAGACGACGTATGCTGAATCAAAAAATATCCGTTGTATTAGCAGTCCGGAAGGCAATAGCAATGCGGTTGCAGAGCATGCATTGGGTTTGTTATTGAATCTGGTTAGAAACATCAATAAGAGCGCTGCTGAAATCAAAGAAATGAAATGGCTGAGGAACGAAAACAGAGGCACGGAAATCAACGGCAAAGTAGCAGGAATCATTGGCTATGGAAATACAGGGGCTCAATTTGCAAAGATTTTATCTGCTTTAGGAATGAAAATCCTGGCTTATGATAAATACAAAACCGGTTTTGAAACCGAATTTATTAAAGAAGCTAGTATTGAAGACATTGTCAATAACGCTGATGTAGTCAGTTTTCATCTTCCACACAATACTGAGACGAACCATTTTGGCAATAAACCTTTTTTTTCTTCTTTGAAAAAACAACCAATAATTATCAATACGTCAAGAGGGAAAATAGTGCATACAGAATCATTAATAGATGCATTGCACCAAAAACAAATTCGTGGAGCAGCTTTGGATGTGCTGGAAAATGAAAAATTGAAAGAACTTTCGCCCAGTCAGCAAGAGCAACTTGTATGGTTAAATGCTCAGGATAATGTGCTATTGACGCCGCATATTGCTGGATATACATTTGAAGCGGCCTATAAAATGAGTAAAATTTTGTTGGAAAAACTTGAAATTTACTGATGATGTAAAATTTTCTTTTCCCTATATTTGTAAATATGCAACGCTTTGGTAAAACTGAGGCGTTGTCTTTTTTTTCTAATAGCTAAATGAATTGATATGGCAGATACTAATTATGTTACACAGGAGACCTTTGAAAAGATGCAGGAAGAATTACATCAATTAAAATCGGTTGACCGTCCGGCGGCAAGTAGAGCCATTGCAGAGGCAAGGGAAAAAGGGGATTTGAAAGAAAATGCTGAATATGATGCAGCAAAAGAAGCACAGGGATTACTTGAAGCTAAAATTAAATATTTAGAAGGTGTTATTGCTACAGCAAGAATTTTAGATGAATCAAGTATAGATTCAAGCAGGGTGAGTATTTTGACTAAAGTTACTGTTACCAATTTGGCAACGAATAAAACAGTTACCTATCATATAGTTTCAGAAAAAGAAGCTAGTTTGAAAGATGGTAAAATATCAGTTACATCACCTATAGGAAAAGGGCTATTGGGTAAAGTTGTGGGTGAAGTTGCTGAAGTTGTAGTTCCAGCAGGTGTTTTGAAATTTAAGGTTGAGAACATTACGGTGTAATTTTTTGGGGCCACAAAGTCATCAAGGCACAAAGAATCACTAAGATTGATCTTGTTTTTCTACGATAAATAATTAATTAAGACATTAATTCACTAGTTATTTTTTGTGAAATTTAGTGTCTTAGTGCCTTTGTGGCAAAAATCGTTATTAAAAATCCCCATTACTAATGACCATTTTTTCAAAAATCATCAACGGAGAAATTCCTTCATACAAAATTGCTGAAGATGAAAATTTCTATGCTTTTTTAGATATTTTTCCTTTGGTAAAAGGTCATGTACTTGTGGTGCCGAAAATTGAAGTAGACAAGATTTTTGATTTGCCTGAAAATTATCTTTCATCAATGATACTATTTGCTAAGCCCATTGCTAAAGCCATCGAAAAATCATTTGATTGTAATCGTTGTGGCATAAGCGTTGTCGGATTAGAAGTGCCTCATGCTCACATGCACCTACTGCCTATAAACAACGCAGACGATTTGAATTTCACCAGAGAAAAATTGAAGCTGTCGAAGGAGGAGATGGAAGAGGTGAGGAGTAAGATTGTCGAAGCTTTGTAATTTGTTTAATATGTTCCAAAGGTTTAATAAGTTCAATAAGTTAATGAGCTCGTAACCTTTTGAACCTTTTAAACATACCGAACCTTTTGAACTTATTAATTCTTCTTTATCCTCTCCGGATTTTTCGACAAAAAATCATTCCATCCAGTTAGTTTTTTCGATTTCGTTCCACCGGTGTTGATATTTCCTTGTTGAAAGTGATGGCAAACGGCAACGGCCAAAGCATCCGTTGCATCCATGTATTTGGGGTCTTCTTTGAAAGCAAGTATTTGTTGAAGCATTTTCATTACCTGTTCTTTACCTGCATTTCCGTTTCCTGTAATTGATTGTTTGATTTTCTTTGGTGAGTATTCGCTGATGGGAAGGCCTGCTTGCATAGCGGCTGCAATAGCCACGCCCTGTGCTCTTCCCAATTTAAGCATACTTTGAACATTCTTGCCAAAGAAGGGTGCTTCAATAGCAAAATCATTGGCTTTGTATTTTTTAATGAGCTCGGAAACTTTATTATGAATTTTTTCGAGTCGTTGATAGGCATCGTCGGTAGATGATAATTTCAGGACACCCATGTCGAGCAATTCTATACCTTTTTGCTTTGCGGCTATCAATCCAAATCCCATAATGATGGTTCCGGGGTCGATGCCTAAAATGATTTTTGATGCTTTTTGCAAAGGGCTGCCTATTTTTATGTATAATTTTCTTTCTTGAACAAAAGTATAAAATTAATAGTCAATTATTTTCTGGGACCATTGCTGTTTCTTGTATTGGCTTATTTGTTATACAAACAAATTGTCCAACAACCTGATTTGGACATCAGATGGATTCAAATAAAAAATAGTTGGAAACAGCCGCTGTTCTGGTTTGTAGTAGTGATGTTGTTTTTGAATTGGGGTTTAGAGGCATTGAAATGGCAATTGCTTTTATCACCGTTGGAGAAAATCAGTTTATTAAAATCACTTAAATCAGTTTTTACTGGCTGCAGTATCACTATGGTCACACCCAATCGTACAGGAGAATTTGGGGGAAGAATATTATTTGTGCGTCCTGAAAATAGAATAAAAGCTATTTCGGCAACAATAGTTGGCAGCATCAGCCAATTGACCATTACAATTATTTTCGGTGTAATCGCTATCATAATATTAAAAAATGAAACTGCTAATTACAAATTAATAAAAGATTTACCCTGGATATTTAATCAGTATGTTTTGCTTTTCAGCAGCACTATAGGGCTTTTATTGCTTTTATTTTTTTTCAGATTGAATATTCTAGTTAATTATTTATCAGGCGTTTCATTTTTAAAAAAAATTAGCCAACACATATCTTTCCTAAAATTCTTCAACAGAAAAATATTGTTAAGAATATTATTATATTCTTTACTGAGGTATTTGGTTTTTATCTTGCAGTACATTTTTTTGTTGCATGTGTTACAAGTAGAAATTGATGGAATGTTGTGCTTTGGATTATTGGCAGTTTTTTATCTTGTAATGGCGATTTTACCAACTATAGGATTTACGGAATTGCCTGTTAGGGCAACTACAAGTGTATTGATTTTGGGATTATTTTCTGAAAATGTACTTGGTATACAAACTGCTGCATTAGGCATTTGGCTCATTAATTTGGTCATTCCTTCAATCATAGGAGGTTTTTATTTTTTAGGAACAAAAATTTATAAATAATATGACACTTTTAAAATCTGCTTTATTGTCGTTTGGAATTTTGTCATCAACGATTCCTGAAAAAAATGGAGATTTCTGTGGCATATCGAATACTGCTTTTAAATCAGGCGAGGTAGTGAAGATGAGTGTTTATTATAGCACCATGGGTGCCTATATTGGAGCTGGAGATGCCACTTTTACCACTACATTAGAGCGATTTAACGGGAAACCTGTTTACCATGCAGTAGGAGTAGGGAATACTTATCCGTTTTTTGATAATTTTTTTAAAGTGAGAGATCGATATGAAAGTTATATTGATACAGCAACTTTGCAACCGTATAAATTCATTAGAAATGTGGATGAAGGTGGCTATAAGATATACAATAATGTCACATTCAATCAAAATGCAAATACAGCAGTAAGTACTAACGGCGTTTTTAAAATTACAGATTGTATGCAGGATGTGGTAAGTGCCGTTTACTATGCACGCAATATCAAATTTGATAAATACAAGCCGGGTGATAAAATTCCATTCGATATGTTTTTAGATGATGAGATACATCATTTGTATTTAAAGTATATGGGTAAAGAAAAAATCAAAACCCGTTATGGAAAATTTCATGCCATAAAATTCAAACCGCTTCTTATCAAAGGCACCATATTTGAAGGTGGAGAACAAATGTCGGCATGGGTTAGTGACGATCCCAACCATTTGTTACTTCGCGTAGAAAGTCAGATTGCAGTGGGTAGTATCAAAGTAGATATGATGGGCTATCAGAATCTAAGATACCCGCTTACTTCATTTATGGGTTTACGGTAGGAGGGAGGTTTAAATGTTTAATGGTTTAATTCGTTTCGCTGTTTTAAGGGTTGGAGGATGTTTGTTGTTTGGTGTTTGTGGTTTGTTGTTTTTCCATTCCCAATTCCTAATTCCCAACTCCCCATTCCTCATTCCCCTTCAACTAAAAAAAAGACTATAATTCCTCCAATTCAAAAGTATCTTTCACTCGAACGCCTTTCTCTGTCATTTGTAAAGAACAACATTCGATTTTTGGGTCGTGTTCAAAAAATAAGATATAACCGTTTTGTACAGCTTCCGTTAGAAATGATTTTTTCTCATGTAAGGTGGTCAATGGAAACATGTCGTATGCCATAACATAAGGAACGGGAATGTGACCAACTGAAGGCAAAAGGTCGGCCATATATACAATAGTCTTTCCCTTGTAATTTATCATTGGCAACATCATGGCTTCTGTATGACCGAATACTTGTTTGATTTTAATATTTTCTGAAAAACTACTTTGATTATTATCAATAAATTTCAATTGGCCACTTTCCTGAATGGGTAAAATATTTTCTTTTAGAAATGATGCTTTTTCTCTGTCATTGGGTGTGGTAGCGATTTTCCAATGTTGTTCGTTGCTCCAGAAAATTGCGTTTTTAAAAGCAGGAACCAATTTATCTCCTTCTCTTTTTATAGAACCGCCACAATGGTCGAAATGAAGATGGGTTAAAAATACATCTGTAATATCATCAGTGCTGAATCCTTGTTTCGCTAAAGATTTTTCTAAGGTGTCATTGCCATGAAGATAATAATGACCTAAAAATTTTTCATCTTGTTTGTTGCCTATCCCGTTATCCACTAGAATAAGTCGGTTGCCGTCTTGAATCAACAAGCAACGCATGGCCCAAGTGCACATATTGTTATCATCTGCAGGATTTAATTTATTCCATATTGATTTGGGAACTACGCCAAACATGGCGCCTCCATCTAATTTAAATAAACCTGTGTCGATAGTATATAGTTGCATTTGAGTGTAGTTAAGTCAAAACTAAAAATTCAAAATTTAAAATCGACCAATCTCTCTTTTAAAATTTTGAATTTTTACTTTTTAATTTGTATAAATGATGTTAAGTATTTAAACCTTTTTGTTTTTTTAATGCAATAAATAGAAATCCCAATCCAATTACAAAAAATACAATTAAGGCAAGAACTGAATTTCTTTGAGATCCAGTGAGTTCTGTAATATGGGCGAAACTGAACATGCCGATTACAATAGCGATTTTCTCAGTAACATCATAAAAGCTGAAAAATGAAGTAGTGTCTTTTGTTTCAGGCATTAATTTACTGTAGGTACTTCTGCTCAAACTTTGAATACCACCCATTACAAAGCCAACGCATATTGCCAGTAGGTAAAATTCAGTTGTCCCGCCTTTAGGAAGTGAATAGCCTCCAATACAAAGTAATATCCAAATACAAACACAAATAATCAAGGTTTTAAAATTCCCTATTTTCTCTGAAATTTTCGAGATGGTATATGCCCCCGGAATAGCTATCAATTGTATAATGAGAATAGCAATAATCAAATTGGTTGTAGGTATTTGCAGTTCGCTTTTGCCGTATAAAGTTGCGGCCAGCATCACTGTTTGAACACCCATATTGTAAAAAAAGAATGAAGTAAGGAACATTCTCAAAACCGACAATCCTTTTAATTGATTCCAAACTTTTATCAGCTCTTTGTAGCCATTTAATAAAACACTTTTGTTTTCTTGGATACTATCTTTAGGCATTCCTTTTGGCAGTCTTTTTAATGCCAATTGAGCAAAACCCCACCACCAAATCCCAACCATTAAAAAAGATATTTGTGATGCTTTGGAAGTTGTGATACCAAACAATTCTGGCTTTAATACCAATACAAAACAAATGATTTGAAGTAATACACTGCCAACATAACCCATCACAAATCCTTTCGCACTTACACGGTCTCTGTCTTCGGGAGCCGCAATTTCAGGAAGGTAAGAGTTATAAAAAACAAGGCTACTCCAGAATCCAATACAGGCAATAATCATAGCCAAAAGGCCAAACATCAGATTATGACTATCAAAAAAGAATAAAGCACCACAGGCAATACTTCCCAAAGTGCAAAAGAAAAATAGAAATTGTTTTTTATTGCCTTTGTAATCAGCAATGGAAGATAATAATGGACTCATGATGGCAACCACTATAAAAGCAACGCCGAGCGCATAGTTGTATAAAGATGTATTGATGAAACTAGTGCCGAAAATAGTAACCTTGTCAATTGTATTTGGGTCGCCATCACTTGTGACAGCCTCGTAATAAGCTGGAAAAATTGTAGAAGTGATGACTAGGTTATAAACTGAATTGGCCCAGTCGTACATCGCCCATCCATTTATTACTTTTTTGGAAGCAGTCTGCATATAAATTGATTGATTGTTGAAAATACTACAATTCAAAATAATCAACCAAACTTATTTCATCGAGCCTGAATGTATCCGGTATAAATCAAAGTCAGGAGAATAAAGCCGACTACAATTCTGTAATAGCCCCAGATTTTAAAGCCATGTTTTTGTAAAAACTGGATGAAGAATTTTATAGCCAACAATGCTACAACAAAAGCGACTAGATTTCCTATGGCCAGTTGTTGAATTTCATTGGAAGTAAAGCCGCCGTTTTCAGTATGATATTTGTAAAGTTTGTAAATTGTTGCCGCTAACATTGTAGGAACTGCTAGAAAGAAAGAGAATTCAGCTGCTGCAGCTCTTGTAAGTTTTAAACTCATACCACCTATTATAGTAGCTGCACTTCTGCTAAGTCCAGGAAATAAAATAGCCAAGCATTGATATATACCAATTTTGAAGGAAGTGAGAAAATCAATTTTTTCTTCAGTGTCTATAGTGTGAGTTTTGAATAATGTCTCAACAAATAAAAAAATGATGCCACCGATAATCATGATAGAGGCTATGATAATTGGTTTTTCAAGAATGGAATCAATTTTATCACTAAATAATTTTCCAAAAACCAATGCCGGTATTACTGCGATTATCAACTTGAAGTAAAAATTTACATTTTTAAATTGAAAGAATTTTTTCCAATAAAGTACCACTACGGATAGTATGGCACCCAGTTGGATAGCAACAGTGAAAACTTTTGTGAATTTATCTTCATTGCTTATGCCAAGAAAATTTTCAGTAATCCGCATGTGTGCGGTAGACGAGATAGGCAGGAATTCGGTTATCCCTTCAACAATACCTATGATTATACTTTGGTATGCGTTCATTGGTTAAAAAAAAACGAAGGCAGTGCTTCGTTTTCTAGAGTTAGTTTTTGGGATTAATTAGTTTAAAATAAATTTCAATAATCATGCCAAAAATTCATATTATTTTAAATACCAAGGTGTTAGTTCTTTGATTTTTTCATTATTGCTATGATTTCAATAGTAAATCCAATGATGATGAGAATTGGGGCAATTGTAATTCTGGTTGTGCTGTATACTTCATTTGGGTCGAAGTTTTTGGGATCAGCACTTTTTCCACCTGCCATTAGGAAAAAGCCAATAGCAAGCACAATCAATCCAATTAACATAATAAAATAATTATCCTTTGAAAAAAGTGATTGTTTGGCTACAGTTTCATTTTTTGATTGATTAGACATGGTATGCTTTTGAATGTGAAGATAAAAAAATAAGATTAATACAAGTCGTCTAATTTCATTTTTAGATATTTAATGACTGCACGGTGGGTGCTTGCCAATGAAATTGTAATACCTAATATGATAATTAGAAAGAACAACAGTGCCAGACCGGAATTGTCATGCAACAATTTAAAATCGGGCAATATGCCTTCAATCAACAAAACAGAAGTCCAAATGGCAACAATTGCGATCAAAGATGCGATTATTCCATTGATAACGGCACGTTGGTTGATGGGTTTTGCAATAAATCCACGTGTCGCTCCAACCATTTGCATTGTTTTAATTAGAAATCTGTTACTATACATGGCCAATCTGATCGTATTGTCAATCGAAAACACCACTAAAATAGTCAGCAAAATAGCGGCAATTAAAAATATGACGCCTCCGGTTTTAACATAAGTACTCACTTTAGCAACTGTTTCCGTAGGGAATTGAAATTCAGAAATGACACCTGGAAATGTAGATTGTAAGTTGCTAGAGAGAAAATTCAAACTGTCTTCATCAACATAATTGGCTTTTACATAAAAATCGATACTCTCTGGAAGCGGGTTGTTTTTCAGGAATTTTTTCCAGGTAGTATCATTTTCGGTGTTCCATTTTTCAATGGCTTTTTCTTTGGTTACGTATTCTACCTTGTTGGTGTAGGGGATAGACTCTATATATTTGACCAAACTATCGATTCTTTTTTTGGAAGCATCGCGATTCAGGTAAGTGTGAACTTGAATGTTTTCTTTGAAATAATCCCCGGTTTTACGAAGATTTAGAAAAAACCATCCCACTATACCAAATAAGAATAAAACCAGTGCAATGCCGATGATAGCATATCCATAAGAAGGTTTGCTTTTTTTGCTGGAGGCTTTTCCGAATTGTGCCATAGTGAGTATTAATAATTAATTTAGGGGTTATGTGTTGCAAAAGTAAAGGATTTTAGCTGCTTTGTTTTACTTTTGTGCACTTCAAAAATGGTTTATTTGTTAAAGATTTTTGATGTATTTGTCCGGAGTTTAAAGTTTGGTGTTTTTTTCTGCATCAAAATTATCACTGATTAATTGTTGATACAATCTTACGATTGAATTTTTAACCCCGGAAACACCATCCCAAAAAGTTTATTTATGGAGTATAATTTTAAAGATATTGAAGTAAAATGGCATGAGCATTGGAAAGCAAATAATGCTTACAGAGTGAGTAATGTTTCTGAAAAGCCTAAGTATTATGTTTTGGACATGTTCCCTTATCCAAGCGGAGCCGGTCTTCATGTAGGACATCCACTAGGCTATATTGCTAGTGATATTTACAGTCGGTATAAAAGATTAAAAGGGTTTAATGTTTTGCATCCCATGGGCTTTGACAGCTTTGGATTACCTGCAGAACAATACGCCATTGAAACCGGTCAACATCCTGCAACAACCACTGAAAAAAATATCGAGACCTTCAAAAAGCAGTTGGATAAAATTGGTTTTTGTTATGATTGGGAAAGAGAAGTAAGAACTAGTAATCCTGATTATTACAAATGGACGCAGTGGATTTTTTTACAGCTTTTCAAATCTTGGTTTAATCCAGAATTACAAAAGGCAGAGCCAATTGAAACGTTGATTAACAGATTTGAAACAAAAGGCGCACAAGGTGCAGGAAAACATGAATCAGATCAGTTTACTGCAGCTGAATGGAAGTCTTTTGATTCAGCAAAACAACAGGAGATATTGATGAATTATCGATTGGCTTTTTCTGC
>CANHLV010000024.1 GCA_947461495.1 Chitinophagaceae bacterium | reverse complement strand
CATCAGAAAAAGAACGCATGGCCACCGCCGGAACTAAAAAAAGAAATACCCAAGGCGCTAGTTCAAAAAATTGGTCGAGAGTCGCATAACCAAAGTCAAAAATATTACTGTCCTGTAGCAAAAAAAGGAATACTCCATTAATCAATAAAAATAAAGTAACAGCAATATATCCCGTGAGGCTGCTGAAAAATTGATTGATTTCCTTTTTACAAATACTCCACATAAATTAATTAATCTGCTGCAATTTACTCCATCCTGAATTAAGAAATATCAGAAAATAAGGTCCAAAATAAGTTTTTACTATAAAAATAGTTGTGTTTTAATAATCGGCATTTGTTTTGCTTATAAAAGATATTAGTTTTTTTACGAGCAGTCGTCATTCATTAAATAATGAACTTTTAATAGCTTTTATGTAAATATTTTAATTCCTCAACATTGAAAATATTTTTAAAACCCCTGTCAAATTAATATCAAAAAAAACATACCTTGTTAAATTATATTTTTAAATCAAATACTAACAATTATGAAAAAAGCTTTTTTAATTATCCTGGGCTGTACCTTAATAACCATAGGTTGCCAAAAAACTTCAGTTACAGAGTTAGGTAATACTGAAGGAAATATCTTAGCAGATGCACCTGCTACATTTGGTCGTCATTGTGCATCTTATGAAGTTTTGCAAAGACAATTACAAGAGGATCCTACATTGGCTTCAAGAATGCAAGCTATAGAAGAAGCTACTGAAAGATTTGCCAGCAATCCTAATATGGCAAGATTGGTAAATGGAGTTTATGAAATCCCGGTAATCGTGAATGTTTTGTATAAAACAACTGCTGAAAATATTTCAGATGCACAAATTGCATCTCAAATTGCAGTATTGAATGCTGATTTTGGAGGAACAAACACTGATAATAGTCTTACACCTGCTACATTCACAGGTGTAAAAGCAGGTAATACAAATATTCGTTTTGTACTTAGCCAAACAATCAGAAAATCAACAACAAAAACAAGCTGGACCACCAATGATGCTGTAAAGAAGACAGCAAGTGGTGGATTAAATCCAACAAATCCAACAACTTCTTTGAATTTGTGGTGTTGTAACTTGAGTGGTGGCATCTTAGGCTATGCTCAATTCCCTGGTGGAAGTTCTGCAACAGATGGTGTTGTAATTGATAATAACGCTTTTGGTTCTACAGGAACAGTAACAGCTCCTTATAACAAAGGAAGAACTGCTACTCACGAAGTAGGTCACTGGTTAAACCTTCGTCACATTTGGGGTGATGCTACCTGCGGAAGTGATTTAGTTGGAGATACACCAACACATAATACTGCCAATTATGGTTGCCCTGCATCAGGGCACAAATCAACTTGTACAGGCACACCAATTGAAATGACAATGAACTACATGGATTATACAGACGATGCTTGTATGTACATGTTCTCAGCTGGTCAAAAAACCAGAATGCTGGCTACATTTGCAACAGGTGGTGGTAGAACAACTTTCGCTGCACCATAATAAATCAATCATATTTCTTTCGAAAGCCGCCAAGTTGGCGGCTTTTTTGTTTACCGCAGAGAATAGGAGGAATTGAGTTTACGCAGAGGAGAAATGGTGAGAAATTCCCCCTTTTGGGGATTGAGGGGGCAGTAAAATCATCATTGTTTTAACAATAATCAATAGCTTTGTTTTCGCTTAAGAAATAATAATGTTGTCTAAAATAAAAATCGCTTTTTTTTACTGGTTGATTTGGATTGGCATCTTTGAAATTGCAAGAGTGATATTCATTTTGTACAATATTGCTGAAATTGAAAATTCCGGATTAATTATTTCTAAAAGCCTTTTTTATGGTTTAAGAATGGATGCCTCAATGGCAACATATATTCTGATACCGGTTTGTCTTTTTCTGATATTGAGTTTATTTATTTCTTTTTTTTCAAATAAAACTATTTACCGCATTTATACCGGCATCATTTTAATACCGGTTTTACTGATAATCTTATGCGATCTTCCTGCTTATAAGGCTTGGGGATACCGATTAGATGCTACACCATTAAAATACCTTCAAACTCCGGGGGAGGCCTGGGCTTCAATAAGTCATTTACCGGTGTTTTGGTTTATTGTGGGTTTTATTGTAATGTACAAGATTCTATATAGAGCATTTGTTTCTTTTTTCAATAGCCAACAACTCGCTTTGAAATCAATGGAGAGAAAATGGATGCAATTGTTGCTCTTAATTATTTTTACAGCTGCTCAAATTATTCCTCTTAGAGGTGGATTACAACTAGCTCCTATCAACCAAAGTAGTGTTTATTATTCAACAGATAACTTTTCAAATTTAACTGCCATTAATGTGACGTGGAATTTTTTTCATTCACTGTCGCTTGATCTTGAAAATAAAGACAACCCCTTTACGTATTTGAATGAAAAAACAGCAAAGTCGGAATTAATCAAGTTATATGCAGATAGTGGAACAACGACAGCTTTAATTGACAGTTCGATTATAAAACCAAATGTTATTGTTATTGTTTGGGAAAGCCTAACCAAAAAAGTAATTGATGCCAATCAACATGAGATTACCATTACCCCAGGTTTTAATCAATTGAAAAAAGAAGGCGTTTATTTTTCCGATGTATATGCTTCAGGCGACCGAACAGATAAAGGTATTGTAGCTGTTTTGAGTGGTTATCCCGCACAGCCAATTACATCAATAGTGAAAGTGCCGCAGAAAGCAGCCAAATTACCCAAACTGCCACTGGTATTTGCAAACCAACATTATCAAACTTCATTTTATTATGGAGGTGAGTTGGAGTTCGCAAATATGAAATCTTATTTACTGGGAAGTGGGTTTAAAAATTTCACGGAAAAATCTGATTTCGATACCAAAGACCAAAACTCAAAATGGGGCGCGCATGATGGTGTGGTGAAGAATAAAATATTGGCAGATTTGAAACACACTTCATCACCTTTTTTTACAACATGGCTAACATTAAGCAGTCATGAACCTTATGAAACTCCAGTTTCACCCTATATAAAAGGAGATGATGATGTATCTCAATTTACAAATTCATTACATTATACTGACGCCGTAGTAAGTGATTTTGTAAATGAATGTAAAAAAATGCCTTTCTGGAAAAACACTATACTTATCATCATCGCCGACCATGGACATCGATTACCCAGAAGTGAAAGAAAAATAGAAGACTTTAAAATTCCGATGTTATGGCTTGGGGGTGCACTTTGCAAAACCGGTGTTGAAATCAACAACACATGCTCTCAGATTGATCTAGCCACAACATTGCTTTCACAATTAAAAATGAACAACAACGCTTTTTCCTGGAGTAAAAATATCATGAGTGATCAATCAAAATCCTGGGCTTATTTCTCTTTCAATAACGGATTCGGATTTGTGGAGCAGAAACAGTATTTCATTTTTGATAATGTTGGCAAGTCTGTTATGGAAGAAAACAAAATATCAGATTCGACTTTGTACCAGAAAGGAAAAGCTTTGGAGCAGATGAGCTTCGGGGATTATTTGGGGAGATAGCGCCTCACCCACAACCCCTTCTCCAATAGAGAGGGGAGCGAGCCTCACCCCCGACCCCTCTCCAATAGAGAGGGGAGCTATGTAAATTATTTTCTAAAAAGCAATCTGATATTCTAAAATCGTATGGAGTAAAAGAGCAATTCACGCTTCGTGAATTAACGAACAAAACATAATCAAATTCCCCCTTTGGGGGACTGAGGGGGCTTGGTATTACACCGAAAAACTCTCCCCACATCCACAGCTCCTACTCGCATTGGGATTGTTGAAGTGAAATCCTTTACCATTCAACCCATCACTGAATTCGAGTTCGGTATTAACGAGGTACAAAAAGCTTTTTAAATCTGTAACAATTTTCACCCCTTTATCTTCAAAAACCTGATCCATAGGTTTTACCTCATTATCAAAATCCAACTTATAACTCAACCCGCTGCAGCCACCACCGACAACACCTACACGAAGAAAATAACTCGGGTCATTTTCAACACCGGCGTCTTTCATCAGTTGATAAACTTTTGCTTTGGCTTTGTTGCTTATGTATATTCCGTTATCTGTGGCTACCATTGCAGTAATTATTAGTGGATTACACTTTCTTCAAACTTGATTTTTTCCATTCCGTTTTTCTCTCTGTAATCGTTGATAGCTGCTTTGATAGCATCTTCAGCCAATACAGAACAATGGATTTTTACTGGAGGAAGATTTAATTCTTCAACGATGGTCATATTGTCGATTTTAAGTGCTTCATCAACACTTTTTCCTTTTAGCCATTCTGTAGCCAAAGAAGAAGAAGCGATGGCCGAACCACAACCGAATGTTTTAAATTTAGCGTCAGTAATCATGCCTGTTTCGCTATTTACTTCAATTTGTAATCTCATCACATCACCACACTCAGGAGCACCTACAAGTCCGGTTCCAACATTTTTGCTGGCTTTATCTAAGGTTCCAACGTTCTTAGGATTTTGATAATGGTCGATTACTTTTTCTGAATATGCCATGGTATTAATTTGATAATTTGATGATTAGTTAATTTGATTCTTTTTAATTTTTACTTTTAAATTTTGAATTTTAGTGAGCCGCCCACTCAATCGTATTCAAGTCAATTCCTTCTTTATACATTTCCCAAAGTGGACTCATTTCTCTTAATTTCAAAACGGTGTCTGTAATAGATTTAATAGTATAATCAATTTCTTCATCTGTTGTAAATCTACTCAATCCAAAACGAAGCGAGCTATGAGCCAAATCATCGCCCAATCCTAATGCTTTCAAAACATATGAAGGTTCCAATGATGCAGAAGTACAAGCTGAGCCAGAACTCAATGCGATATTTTTATTAAAACCCATTAGCAATCCTTCCCCTTCAACATGCTTAAATGAAATATTGGCAACATGAGGCAAGCGATGTTCACGGCTACCATTTACATACGCTTCTTCAATTTTCATCAATTCAGTTTCAAGCTTATCTCTCATTACAGAAATCCTTTTTGCATCAGATTCCATTTCATTCATGCACAACTCGCATGCTTTACCAAATCCAACAATTCCTGTCACATTTAACGTTCCGCTTCTCATACCGCGCTCATGACCACCGCCATCCATTTGGGCAGTTACTTTTACTCTTGGATTTTTTCTACGAACGTATAAAGCCCCTACTCCTTTCGGACCATACATTTTATGTGCAGTGAAAGCCATTAAATCAATACCATCTTTGTTTACGTCAACTGGAATTTTACCAACAGCCTGTGTAGCATCAGTAAATACCAAAACACCATGCTTACGAGCAATTGTACTGATTTCTTTAATTGGCATTACTGTTCCAATCTCATTGTTGGCATACATTATCGAAATCAATATTGTCGTTGGTCTGATAGCAGCTTCCAATTCAGCTAAATCAATCATACCATCAGGTTGAACTGTCAGATAAGTAACCTCTCCGCCTTGTTTTTCTATATGCTTGCAAGTATCTAATACAGCTTTGTGTTCTGTAGTGGCAGTTATAATATGATTTCCTTTACTAGCATACATTTCAAAAACACCTTTGATTCCGAGATTATCAGCCTCAGTAGCTCCTGAAGTAAAGATGATTTCTTTGGGATCGGCACCTATTAGCTTGGCCACTTGCTCTCTAGCATAATCAACCGCTTCTTCAGCAGCCCAGCCAAATGGATGGTTTCTGCTGGCAGCATTGCCAAATTGATTTAAAAAATACGGTGTCATCGCTTCCAAAACCCTCGGATCCATCGGAGTAGTAGCGTTATTATCCAAATAAATAGGCAGTTTCAACATAAAATATGATAAGTTTGTTTATACGATTATTATAACGCGAAATTAGGGCAAAAGGTTTTATTTTGCTAGTGATAAACTTGATTAATATTCGATTTAACGCATTTCGTAAATCCTTCCCATCTCCGACTAAATAAATATTAGTGCACACCTGAATTTTCTTCATTGAATAATAATCTAATTTGGAAGATTGTCAAAAAAAGTACTTACTATCTATTAGTTACAATTAGTAATAAATGTACATAAGACAATTTGTATATAATGCGGGAATGATTTAACCTATTAATAGTATTTAAAAATTTATTTTATTCAACCAGAATGATTGAAAATCATAGACAAAAGAACAAAATCAGAGGCAAATTGATTTTAGAAATACGCGATCTGATCGTCAAAAGTAAAAATCAAATCAACATCTCAGTCAACACTGCTATGAGTAGTTTGTATTGGCATATTGGAAAACGAATAAATGAAGAAATTGTTGGAAAAAACCGAACTGAATTATATGGACAAGAAATCGTTGCCAATTTATGTAAAGGATTAACACAGGAATATGGGACTGCATTTTCGGAAAAAAATCTCAGACGCATGATGCAATTTGCCAAAATATTTCAAGAGGAGGACATTGTCGTATCACTGATACGACAATTAAGCTGGACTCATATTTTAGCTATAATTCCAATTGAGGATGCTTTAAAAAGAGATTTTTATATTGAACTTTGTAAGCATGAAAAATGGAGTGTGCGAACCTTCCGAGAAAGAATCAACTCGATGTTGTATGAAAGAACGGCAATAAGCAAAAAACCTGACCTAATTATTAAAAAAGAAATTGAGACATTAAAATCCAAAAACAACATTTCCTATGATTTAATTTTCAGAGATCCTTATATCCTTGACTTTCTTGGATTGACAGAAATTTACTCGGAAAAAGATATTGAAAGTGCCATTTTAGTAGAACTTCAGAAATTTATTACTGAATTGGGTTCTGATTTTGCTTTTATGGATAGGCAAAAAAGAATAAGTATAGATGATGACGATTATTACATTGACTTGCTATTCTATCACAGACGATTAAAATGCCTGATTGCTATTGAGTTAAAACTGGGGAAATTTGAAGCTGCGCACAAAGGCCAAATGGAATTATACCTAAGATGGCTTGAAAAACATGAATGTATTGAGGGTGAAAACCCACCCATTGGATTAATTCTATGTGCTTCAAAAAACAAAGAACATATCGAGTTACTACAAACAGAAAAGTCCAACATAAAAGTTGCTGAATATTTAACAAAATTGCCAGATTTAAAAATTTTGGAAAAAAAGTTGCACCACGCAATTGAAAATGCCAGAAACAAATTTGAAAACAAAGCTTAATTTGCTGCAGAAATTATTTTTTTAATTTTTAAGTGACGATTTTTATGAAAAATATTGACCATATCGGTATCGCCGTAAAAGACTTATCTATTTCCATTCCTCTATTTGAAAAATTACTGAACACTCCTTGCTACAAAACCGAATCTGTTGATTCAGAACAAGTTAATACTGCATTTTTTCAAAAAGGTGAAACCAAAATCGAATTACTCGAAAGTCTTTCAACCGACGGCGTCATTACCAAATTCATAGAAAAAAAAGGTGAGGGAATGCACCATATTGCTTTTGAAGTTGAAGATATCCTTTCTGAAATGGAAAGATTAAAAAATGAAGGATTTGTTTTATTAAACGAAACACCTAAAAAAGGAGCCGACAATAAACTAGTTTGTTTTCTTCATCCGAAAGGAACAAATGGTGTATTAATGGAATTATGCCAGACGATAAAATAGCTTCTATTTCCAAGGACAAGGAATCATTCCAGGATGTAATTGATTGTTCTTAATAACAATCGACAATTCAAAGCTTTTAGGAACCGACGGACCTTGATTTTGTTTTGAATGGGTAACATCGTAAGTCAAACCAACCTGAACATTTCCTTTCAACCAACCCAAATATGGATAAAAAGAATCACCCTCTCGGAACCATCCACCTACATAGAAAACACTCACGCCATCACCTGAAGAAATGTCTCTACCCAAAGCACCTCCTGTAGCAAAATATGCCGGCTTTGCCTGTTGTTGAAATATGTTATTGAAGTCTAAAACCAATGCATCAGACAATTTAAATTCCATATTGAGATGAGTCACATAACGTATAGGCAACAGCTCATTGCCGTCCACCAAAAAACTTTGTTTGGGCCTATTCAAATGAAAGGCAGCCATTCCAAAATCGAGGTTGAAATTTTCTTTCTTATAATTATACAATAAACCTGCACCAACTGAAAAATAGGGCTTCATGCTGGCAATTGCAGACTCACCTGTTGGTAAGGTAACATCAAAACCACCACTGGTAAATTGCTCTCCAAAAACCAATCGATCATAATCAATTCTTCTGTTGGCATAATTTCCCTGAAATCCAATAGCCAATCTGCTTTTTTCAGTCATTTGCATTTGATAGGCTATCGAACCCATAGCGTAAATACTTCTAAAGGCTCCATTCATACTTTGATCACTCATAAATGCAAAACCTGCTGCCAATGTATTTTCATTTTCTCCTTTTCCCACCAATTTCATATCTCCGGCGAAAGTTTGTGTATTAAAAGGCGTTCCTGCATTCACCCATAGCTGGCGTATGTTTGACATCAACTGCCAATCACCGGAATGATTGCCAACAAGCGCAGGATTGATAAATTGTGGCGCCATAAAAAACTGAGAGAAATGTGGGTCCTGAGCCACTAGTTTCGTAGTTACCAAAATAAGTAAAACAATATTTACAATTCCTTTTCTCATTATCTTATTAAAATTGTTTGTCCTCTTCTGATAATAGTTTGTCCATTTACACCCAATCCTTCTGCAGTCCACACATAAGTTTCTGCAGGCTGTTTCTTTCCATGAAAATTACCATCCCATAATTGACGTGGGTCGTGGGTTTCAAAAAGCAATTGTCCCCAACGATTAAATACTCTGAAAAATTTCAATTCTTTTATGCCAATCAAGAATACATCTAGCCAATCATTGTGATTATCACTGTTAGGTGTAAACGCAGTTGGAACTTGTATGTCTATTGCCGGTTGAATCCTCACCAATTGTGTATCTATGATATTACAACCTGAAGCAGTTATCAACCTTATTTGATATTCCATCGAATTGTTGAAATTGAAATAAGGATCTTTGATATTCGGATCTGATAAACCAATGGCAGGTCGCCAAAAGTAGCGGGTAGCAATGTTTCTGGCATGTAGTGGCGTTCGTGTATTTGACACTGCATCTTTAACAGGATATCTGATACCGGAAACATTTGGGTCAACATGCACCAATTGATTATAAGTGGTTACCAATGATGGACAATGTATAGGCGTTGCTGATAGTGTAACCGTATAATTGTTTCCGTTTTGATAAATATGTGACGGCGCGTATAATCCAGACTGGTAGCCATCTCCAAAGTTCCAGAGCCATGTCACATTACCTGATATACTGGTATCACTATTATTGGTAAACTGCACCGGTAATAATTCACAACGAACAGGAAAATCAAAATCAAGAATGGGCTTTTTGTATATCGTTAATGCAATATTTCCGTTTGCAAATGCAGTGCATCCAGCAGCTGATGTAATTTCTAAAGTATAATTTCCCGGAAGTGTTGCAGCGTATTGTGGTTGTACAGCACCCGGAATCAAATTGCCATTGTAGTACCATTGATATGATGATGCTAATGAAGGACTACTCAACAAAACATTCGATCCTTCACAAATATAATCAACAGAAGGAATGTCTATAACTCCCTGTGGTAAAGGGTTTTCAGTAATCGCAGTAATTGTGCTTATTGCCGTGCAACCATTAGCGTTAGTAGCTGTCAATTGATAATTTCCAGTATGATTAACAAGTAGAGATAACCCATTAGCACCTGATATATTTCCATTCTGATCACTCCACTGATAGGAAACAATGGCAGCATTACCATTTTGTACACTTGCATTCAACTGTACATTTGCTCCTGCACAAAATGCATAAGGTCCATTAACAGTAATGTTTACCGATGGCTCGGGGTAAACAACAACTGATCTTGTTACACTATCCTTACAACCATTGTTTGAAATAGCTACGAGCTTAATATTATAATTTCCGGCTGTTGTAAACTGTTGTGAAACAGTTGTGCCTATTGACATTGGAGTTCCTGTTAAATACCAATTTAAAGCCGAAATATTTCCACTGCTGATTGTAGATGTTGATGTGAAATTAAATTGATTGCCATTCAAGCATTGTGGAGCCGGTTGGTTAAAATTTGGATCGGGCTTTGGATAAACAGTGAGCGTGATATTTTTTTCAGATGAACATCCGGAATTGGTAAACACGCCAGTTATGGTGTATGTAATTGTTGTTGATGCTGTAACTGAAACCTGATTTCCAATTGAAGTATTTAACCCTGTATTGGGACTCCATGTATATTGATTGGCTCCAGATGCTGTCAATAAAACACTACTACCTTCACAAGCTGTAGCATTATTAGCAGCAATTATCGGCACTGGATTAACAACTACATTTATAGTATCATAAGCCTTACAATAACTAACGGTATCCATTACCTGCAAATAGTAATTCGAAGTTTGTGGCGGATGAACATTTGCTGTGGGTTGATTAACGGCATTGATATTCGAGTTGGGCGACCATGTATAAGTACAATTGGGTAAAGTAAGACCTGTACCAATAGTTACAGTACTGTCACTACAAATATTCTTATCTCCATCCTGATTGTAAATCAAAGTATCTTTAGTAACGGAGATGGTTAGTGTATCTCTGCAGTTTGTTCCGGAATTGGGAATCAATTCGAGATGCAATGTTGTATTTAATGGCAACCCAGGCGATAAAATAGCATTTTGCCCTGTTGCTAGTATGCTGGAATAGTCTGAATTCCACCAATTGTAGCCTATAAAACCCAAAGGTGCCGTTAATTTGGTTTTTTGAGGTGACTGGCAATTGTTTTTAGCAGTAGCTGTCACCTCACATCCATTGACATCAATATATGCATAACCCCAATGCCCGCCTTGAGCGCAATCTTCTGTAGTAAATTCAAGGTATAAAGTCCTTCCCCTATAACGGGATAGATTTATAAATACCGGCGACCATGGTTTATACCAAACATCACTAGTGCCTTGAACCTGAGATAACTGAAAGCCTGGAATAGTGGAATCTGCAACATATTTTACAGAGCCGCATGGTACATAGTCGTTTGTTAATGGGTCAAATAATTTAACCGTAAACCTGGGCTGATTCTCAGGGACATGACCAGGATCCTGAAACACAACCGCATACTGATAAGTAAATGCATAATCCACAACATTGGCAGGCACATTGATGGTATATGAAATTCTTTCTGCTCTTGCATCAGGTCGACCCGTTCCTGGATGATCAATGTCGCTACCCAATTTCACTGCAAAGCCACTTCCATCAGGTGGATAAATGGGGAAACCACCATAAGGATCTAAAGGAATCGGCGCTCCTGTATTTTGTATAATTTCATGCCTGTTGGGCATTGGAGGTGTAACTGTCATTACCACCTCATTTACACTTGTAGAACTTGGGCCAAAAACACTGAAAAAATTTTGATTCAATACTGAATCAAATCCATCCACACCTCTTACAAAACCGGTGTCACAAGTCCAATGGTTGAATGTTCCCTCCTCAAAATCAATGTTTGGTGGACAGTTTACTGAGGTATTTCTGTTGCCATGAAAATAAATCTTTTGTAAATTATGTAAAGTATGCACAATCTGCTGATCAATACTAAACTTCATTGGCAAACTAATATGATTAGCATGTTCAGTATAAAAGCTATGTTGTTGAGCAAAACTTTCAGTAATCTGTATTGTCACAAATAAAACTAAGCATACAAAAAAGTGAGTCTTTTTATTTAAGTTTAAAATAATTGAGAAAAAAAGAGGTAAGTATGAAATTCTTTTCACAGAAATGAATTTTACTTCTATTCATGAGAAAACTGTGCCAAAATTCCCTCTCATCTGAATTGGTGAAAAAGATGTGCAAACTATTGCATATGCGCAGGCAACATTTTTATATACCTCAGGAATCAAGCTTTCAAAAAAGGATTCCCATTTCTTTCTGCAATCACCGTGGTTGATGGCCCATGCCCACTATGTACAACAGTTTCATCGGGAAGTATCATCAATTTTTCCTTAATACTGCGGATTAATGTAGCGTGATCGCCTCCAGGAAGATCT
>CANHLV010000023.1 GCA_947461495.1 Chitinophagaceae bacterium | reverse complement strand
TGATGGATAATTGTGAGAACCATTGAGAGATGTTTGTCGTGGCGAACCGTCACCATAATCCCAGCTAAAACTTTGAGGACTAAAACTACCTCTTGTTGGTGTTGATAAATTATTGAAACTATAACTCAAGCTAGTACATGGCAAATCCTTAACTGCAGTAAAATCAAGAGTCGCCAAATTATCTCCTGCTTTAATTTTAAGATAAAAAGTATCTCTGATATTACAGGTTAATGAATCTTCAGCAATCACTCTTACTGTATAAATTCCTACTGCATTATAAGTGGTAAAAGTTGAATAATCAGGAGCATTAGTTGTGTCTTTCAATCCGTTGCCAAAATCCCAATAATATTTTTTTGCTTTTTGTAAGGTATCAGAAAAATCAACTCTAAAAGGAACACATCCTGCAGTGTCGTTTATAACTGCGTTTATTGATGACCGTGTTCCGGCACTTACTCCGGAGAAATTCATATCTATTTTTACAGCTGCTTCGTTACAATTGGAGCTTCCGTTTAATCTTCTCCAGGCGCCAGTAGTAGTTGGAAAAGTGGCACCTCCATTGCAATTGGCACACATGGCCTGATAAATGGTACCGTTTTCATCAAACCTGCTAGTGCCGCCATCAACATGATCTCCTGTTGTGCCACGAAATTGCCCAAAATTGGAGCCAAACAAAATATCAGTTGCATTTTTCTTTAGCACAAAAAAATAAAAATCTTCACCATCAGGAGGATTAGCTCCAGATAAGGAATTTACTAATGGCAGTCCATTTGTATTGCCATTAGAATACCCTTTAAACACATTGATGCCACCACCCCAACCTGAAACGTAAACATTTTCACAACGATCCACCATAAATCCAATGGGAGAAATATTTGGCGAGAGGGACCCTGTTCCAAAGACTGTTGAATAGGTAAACCCTGATAAATCCGGTTTTAATTTACTGATAAATTGTGCACTATTTGGGTTGCTGTAAATTGCATTCAAAACTGGCCAGGCTCCTGTTGTAGTACCCATTACATAAGGATATCCAGCTCTGTCAAACTTTAAACCATAGACCATATCGATACCTGATGTTCCCAGATAAGTAGTCCTATTAATTCCACTGCCATCTAATCGTAATTTAACCACAAATCCATCTGTTGTACCTCCTTGATAATTTGAATAGATTGCACCAGTTTTATTTCCTGGCAAATCATTACTGGTAGTACCACCTGCAACATATAAATCATTATTAACCGGATTGAAAGTTGCTACAAAGCAGGCATCATCACCAGAGCCGCCAAAATAACTTCCAAAAAGGTAAGTCGATAAATTAGCATTGAATTTTAAAATAACACCATCTTGTTGCCCACCTCCGAAACCAGCTGGATTTAGAGAATTACCAATAACAGGAAAGTCACGTGACTGGGTACACGACGCTAAAATAATATTGTTGCTTTGGTCAATTATAATTTCACTTCTTGCATCATCGCCGTAATTACGTCTAGTTCTATCTGCACCATCAGGTGATTCATATTTAGATCTGATATTGACGCCATCATTTCCTGCACCACCGATTTTAACAGAACCAATTAATGCTGTTCCTGTAGCATTGAATTTTGTTATTACAATGTCATTGTTGCCGCCTGAACCAATAACAGGAGTTGTTGTAGGATAATTTAATGAGAAAGACCTTCCTGCTACAATCAAATTACCTTGTGCATCAACTATCATACTGTGCGGCTGTTCATTACCGTTACCACCAAGATAAGTGGCATACAATCTGTCTGTACCATTGGGATTAAATTTAAAAATAGCGATATCATGTCCTTTTAAAACACCTTCCAATACCCCACCATTGTATGTTGAGAGATAAGCGCCGGGAGAAGTAAGATATCCGTTTCCAAATGCAATACCTCCGGCATAAAAACTTCCATCGGGTCCCGGTGTTGCTGTATAACCCCAGTTATCAACGGCACTTCCTGTGAATGAAGAAAAAATGATCGCAGGATCTATAATCATCATCTTTGTGGTATCATAATTACCTAAGTCGAAGGAAACCTTATTGTCTTTTACCTGATAATGACAACCAATTTGTATCCTGTTTCCTGAAGGGTCGGGCTGGTAACAATAAGGATACAATTCTTTCACATCTCCTGCAGTAGTTTTTATGACTAGTTGATCATTCTCTCTATACACTTTTTCAGGTCCACGATATTTCATCACGATTTGGGAAGGATTGGCTCCGGGATAAAGAATGAAATCGTATTTCAAGTGATCCCCTTCTGTGTAATAACGAATATCAATGTTGGGATAAATATTTCTAAACTGAACAGCTTGAAATATTTTACACTCACTTTGCCATTTGGATGGATCATTGCCAATAAAATAATTATTGTAAGTTTTAATTTGCTTTTCAGGAAGGCATTGTGAAAAATCAGAAGCGCCTTCAAAATCGACATCATAAAAAAAGGAGTGTAAAATTATTTTTTCGTCAATCGCTGTTTTAGAATGATTGCGTCCATGCATAGCCGAAGCTATTCTATCCCATTCCTCAGCATTGTGCAATAAAACTGAAAATCCTTTTTGTCTTAGAAAAAAAGAACCCGAAGCGAAATCGCCTTTAAATTTTACTTGTTGATCCCATTGACCTTTATTTTCTACAAATTCCATCTGGGCTATACTTTGCTGAAAAGCAAGCAGTAACATAAAAAATGGAAATATCTTTTGCAAAAGATTCAAGTTTTTGTATTGAAGTTAATTCTTATAACAATTATTGTCAATGATTTGTTGACAGATTTCACAGGAATTATGCAATTTTACTCCACCCTGTTTTTCCTCTAATGGATTGTATATATGTTTTTAAAGACTGATGTTCTGGTAAATTCAATTCCAGGTCTTTTTCAAGAATTTCCGAAACAGCGTTGCGCGCAACTTCCAACATAGCCTTATCATCCACAATATTAGCCAGTTTGAATAACAACGCTCCGCTTTGTCGGGTTCCCTGAATGTCTCCAGGACCTCTTAATTCGAGATCTTTTTCAGCAATTTTAAATCCATCATTGGTTCCCACCATAATTTTCAACCTTTCCCTAGCATCATTGGAAAGCTTGGAACCTGTTAATAATATACAATAACTTTTATCTGCACCCCTTCCTACCCTACCGCGTAGCTGGTGTAATTGAGAAAGTCCAAATTTTTCAGCACTTTCAATAACCATGACAGTGGCATTCGGAACATTAACTCCCACTTCTATTACGGTGGTTCCAACTAATATATGAGTATCTTTTGTGGCAAAACGCTGCATATTCGTCTCCTTTAATTCTGCAGTTTGTTTGCCATGCACCATGCTAATCCAGTATTTCGGCTCAGGAAAAAAAGATTTAACCTCTTCATATCCTTTCATCAGGTTCTCATAATCAAGTTTACTGCTTTCTTCAATTAGCGGATAAATGATATAAGCTTGTCTACCCAATCCCAATTGCTCTTTGATAAAATCCATTACCTGCGATCTGGTATTTTCAAATCTGTGGGTAGTGGTTACAGGAACACGACCGGGAGGCAACTCATCAATTACACTATAATCCAAATCACCATAAACTGTCAATGCCAATGTTCTGGGAATTGGAGTTGCTGTCATAACGAGCACATGTGGAGGAATTATATTTTTCTTCCAAAGTTTTGCTCTTTGTGCTACGCCAAATTTGTGCTGTTCATCAACCACTGCGAATCCAAGATTTTTAAACACCACATTGTCTTCAATAATGGCATGCGTTCCAATTAAAATATTCACCGTACCATCTTCACAACCAGCGAGTATGGGTTTGCGTTGTTTTGCTGTTGAGGAACCTGTTAACAAACTAACCTTAATGTCTATGTTTATTAATTGAGCAGTAATCGTATTGAAATGCTGTTGCGCCAAAATCTCTGTAGGCGCCATCAATACAGCCTGATAGCCATTGTCGACTGCCATCAACATGGATAATAATGCAACCATCGTTTTTCCACTGCCGACATCTCCTTGCAACAATCGGTTCATTTGTTTGCCGCTGCCCGTATCTTTTCTAATTTCTCTGATGACATTTTTTTGTGCATTGGTTAATGCGAAAGGCAATTCATGTTCATAAAACTGATTGAACAAAGGACCAATCTTTTCAAACAACAAACCTTTACTTTGTTTATGTCGACTGATTCTTACCAGTTGTATGGCAAATTGTGCAAAGAAAAATTCTTCAAATTTGAGTCTCCTCACCGCCTGTTGATAGTTGCTTTCGCTGCTAGGCATATGAATTTGTAGAAAAGCATCAAATCTATTCATCAGCCTGAATTGTTCTAGCAAATGAACAGGTAGGTTTTCAGGTAAATCTTTATCAGATATTTTTTTAAAAAGCTCCTGGGTAAATTTCCCAATTGCTTTTGCTGTAAGCCCTTTTGCTTTTAATTTTTCTGTGGTAGGATAAATAGGCTCTAAAAAAGCTTTGCCTTCTGCATTTTGTGGTGTATATATTTCCACTTCAGGATGCGACAACTGAGGCTTGCCCATGAAAAAACTAAGCTTACCAAAAACCAGATAGGCATTGCCAACTTGCAGCATTTTTTCCATCCAAGAAATCCCCTGAAACCAAACCATTTCTACAATACCAGTATTGTCTTGCAAATAGGCCACCAACCTTCTGGAACGACGTTCGCCTACAATTTGGATATCGACAAGCTTTCCGGCAATCTGGGCATAATCGTTACCATGGCTCAAAGAACCAATTTTTTCGACTTTGGTTTTATCAAGATGTCTTAACGGATAATGTTCCAGTAAATCTTTGAATGTAAAAATGCTAAGTTCCTTGCGCAACAAATCTCCTCTTATCGCACTCACGCCGGTAAGATATTCTATCGGACTGTTTAATATGTTGGAGCCGGGTTGGATACTATTTATTTTTTTGCAAAGATACCCAAGCTATGCGCTAATTATTTCCTCGGCGGGCGATTTTTATTGTAAAACTTCTTTTTCCCGGGCTTGAATTTTGGCTGGGGGTTGTATTCCGGAGTTGGACCCAAAGATTCGGGAACCAACCCTTTTGGGACGTTAAATTCAATTAGCTTTTCAATAGCTGCAAATTTATGTTGCTCATGCTCACTTACAAATGTGTATGCCGAACCATCCGCCTGAGCACGGGCGGTTCTGCCAATTCGATGCACATAATCTTCACCGTCATGAGGTACATCGTAATTAATGACCAATTCAATATTATCAATATCAATACCCCTGCTTAAAATATCAGTGGCAATTAAAATGGGCAATCTGCCGCTTCTGAAATCACTGAGTACTGCTTCTCTTTTATCTTGTTCTAAATCACTGTGAATCTCATCTGCATTAAAACCCGCACGTTTCAAATCTTTAGTCAGATTTTTTACATTCAATTTGCTGCTACAAAAAATCAAGGTGTTGCTAAACGTCTTTTGTTTTAAAAGATGTGAAACCAATGGTATTTTTTGAGGTTCGTAAACAAAGAAAACTTTTTGAATAATCTTCTCTGCAGGCTTGCTTATCGCAATATTAACTTCTAAAGGCTGGTGTAAAATATTTCTAGCTAGTTCTCTGATTTTGGGAGGCATTGTAGCAGAAAACAAAAGGTTCTGTCTTTTTGCTGGCAATTGTTTGATGATAAAATTAATATCGTCAACAAAACCCATATCCAACATTCTGTCGGCCTCGTCTAAAATCAGACATTGCAATCCATTCAATTTCACATAACCCATTTTAATATGCGCCATCATTTTACCGGGTGTGCACACTACAATATCAGCACCCATGCTTAATGCTTTTTTCTCTTGTACAAAAGCATTACCATCTCCACCACCGTAAACGGCAATTGAACTGATGCCAGTGAAATAAGAAAATCCTTCTAAATGTTGAGAAATCTGTATGGCCAATTCTCGTGTTGGAACAATCACTAATGCTGTAATAGACTGACCATTTGAATTACCATTTAAAATATTATTGATGAGTGGCAATAAAAAAGCAGCGGTCTTTCCTGTACCTGTTTGTGCAGAAGCAATAACATCTTTACCTGTAAGTATGTGTGGTATAACCTGTTCCTGTACGGGAGTTGCGGCTTCATATCCTGCAGCATCAATGCCTTCCATCAAACGCTGATCAAATCCAAATTCTGTAAACTTCAAACCTTTAAATATTTTTGTGAAGATAGTGTTTTTATAGGTTGTATGGTTATGATGTATCTTGCGTTTAAATTTGAAACATGATAAAAGTTGGAGAATACAATCAGTTAAGAGTTTTAAGAGCTGTAGACTTTGGCATCTATCTCGATGACGGCAAAGAAGGCATTTTACTTCCTAAGCGATTTGTTCCCATGGGTGTAAAGGATGGAGATATACTTAATGTGTTTGTTTACCATGATGGCGAAGACCGTCTTATTGCCACTACACAACATCCAAAAGGAATTCTTGGCGATATTGTTAAATTAAATTGCGTAAGTGTGACGCCTCATGGCGCATTCTTAGATTGGGGATTGATGAAGGATATTTTCGTTCCGAAATCACAACAGTTGCAGAAGATGATACCCAATGGATCCTATCTAGTTAAAATATATCTTGATGAACAAACAGGAAGATTGGCGGCTTCAGAAAAAATCGACCAGTATTTATCAAATGATGAACTTACTGTAAAAGAACTAGAAGAAGTAAAATTGACGGTTTATAGAAGAACAGATATCGGCTATTTGGTTATCATCAACCATAAACATACAGGCGTTTTACATCACAATGAAATCTACAGAAACATCACATCAGGCGATACTTTCAATGGCTTTGTCAAAAAGATATATCCTAAAGAAAACAAAATAGATGTGGCTGCAGGTAAAGTTGGCTATAAAAGGGTTGAGGATGAAACAGGAAAAATTTTAAGATTGTTGAATGAAAACAATGGACAATTGCCATACAATGACAAATCAAATCCTGACGATATTTATGAATACTTTCAGATGAGTAAGAAAACGTTCAAAATGACTATTGGAAATTTGTACAAACAAAAACTCATTTCAATAGGTGAAAAAGGAATTGAATTAAACAAATGATGTCAAAATGGCCAGAATTAAATTAGATCTTCACAACATTTACAACAACAGTAAAGCCATTGATCAAGCCCTTCAACAAGCATTTGAAGATGCTATTGACAAACGCATTCGTGAAGTTGAAATCATTCCCGGCAAAGGAAGCGGACAACTCAGAAAAAAAGTAGAACGGTTTCTTCAGCTGCCTCATATCAAACCGCTATATCATAGAATCGAAAACGACAGTAAGAATTTCGGAAGATTGTTTGTATATTTTAAATTCTGATTAGATCAAAAATATTCAATCAAAGCAATTTTGCTGTAATCCTTTAATATGCCTTCATCAACAAATTCCACATCTCCTCCACTTGCCAATACCTTTTCAATAATATCATCAACAGCATCCTTGATGTAAAATGGTTTTTGTAATGAATCATCATTTTTATATATCACATCAGGCGTAGAACCATGTTGAGCTGGAAAAATAAAATTCTTTTCAACTACAAGTAATCTTCCTCTTTTTTCTCCTGCTGCTTTCCAAACTTCATTGATACCTACTGCCAATTTTTTACACCCCATGGCTTCATCAATCTGATTCATAATTTTTTTCTGTTGTACGATTTTCCAATTCTGCAAATAGGGTGTCATCGTTTTATGAAATTCCGCCTCTGTACTCTCTTCAAAATTTCCGGGAATATAATCAATAACATGTTTGACATTATGAGACAAAGCTTTAAAATGACCAATTGTTTTTGCAGTCCCCATGACAAATAATGGCAGTTTATACGCATTAAGTAACAGGGTAAGTCCATTATCTGTGTGCATCAAGAATTTATTCAGCAAAATTTCTTTGCGTTTGTTTTCATCAGAGAAATTTGCAATTTTTTCGCCAATATCATTTTTATAGGCTTCGATATTATCAGGAACATTTGAAGTAATCCTAATAAAATGAGTGGTGTTTCCTAAATATATTTTAGTCCATTTGCTACTTAATACCGCCAGCAAATATTTATGAATTTCTTTTTTGCTGTAAACCAAATCTCTTATTTCAAAAGATTCGTCGATGATTATTTTTTCTTCAACAGACATGTCTAGATAATATACTTTTTCAATCAACGGACTGACGAATATGGCTATGCTTTTTTTATGTGTATTATAATTTAATTCCTCTATTACCTTATGTAACTTTTTCATTACAGGAAATGACTTCTCTTCCGGGTAATTTGATTCAATTTCTTTTTCTATTTTATCTACAGCAATTTTAAGTTTGTAACCCAACTCTTTTTTCAAACCCATCTTAGGATCAAAAGGCATTATCAAAGAGATACAAGGCAGATACTTTGGTGTTGTAAGAATCTCAGTGAAGGATTCCAAAAGATCATTGTGCATAATTTTAGGTTTAATAGTTATAAAATCGAATACATTTTAAATTTCAAACCAGGCATATTTTTACATCAAAGCGGGGCCAATTGCTGAATAATTTCACCAACAGAAGCTATGCCGGACTTTCGCCATATTATTTTACCTTTTTTAAAAATAATGACTGTTGGAATAGACTCTATGCTGAATTGTTTAGCATAAAAACTGTTCTTTTTAATATTCATTTTTAGTATTGTAGCAGATTCGCCTACAACTTGTTTTACATTATTTAAAACCGGCAGCATGGCTTTACAAGGTGAACACCAATCAGCAAAAAAATCTACCACTACCGGTAAGTCTCCTTGAATATGATGTTGAAAACTTTGTTCCATATTTTTGGGGATGGGTGGTTAATATATTTACTTAAATATCTTTTTCTAAATCAGAAAATCTTGCATGACCGATGTTATTTTTTGAAGAAAGCATTCCTGATTCATTTTGCTCTTCCAAACTCAGATCATCAGTTCCGGAGGTTTGTATCCAATGGTCATTGAACTTTCTATAAATCTGAACCGACAGATTAAATTGTTTTAGAAATTTCAATTCAACTATTCCGGTTTTTTGCCAATAATGTATTTCTATGTACCCTGAATTCTTGTGATTGTTGTTGGCTTCTGTAACATTCATATTTTTATTTAATTTATGAGTCCAATCACTTGACTCCAGCCAACCATGAGATCTTGAGAAAAATTCAAGTTTAAGAAAAGGATATACTGCTGAAAAAGCGTCACTTATTTCTGCTAATTTTTTTTGTGGTTCAATGGTGATGATCATTTTAGATTTTTTAATAATTAACAATCACAATAATTTTATATCAATGAGCGACCTTTCAATTGTAAAGAAATTAGAATGATTCCAAAAGCGACAAGAAAATAAATCATGTCTGTCAACATTGTATTTTCTATAATCATCCATTGCAAAACAACCCACAATATTGTGATAATACCGCCAAACAATGACCAATTATATCTTTTGCTCATGTTTATAAATAAATAAAATGCAGCAATAAGATTAGTACACCCTACAAACAAAAAAAGTAAAAAACCAGGCAATCGAAAATCATCAAAAACAGTTGAGTGTAAAAAAGAAATAGGCAATCTCAAAATGCTTCCATCCGGTACAGACATCAAAAGAATTCCAACGAATAATGTACTTAGAGCAACAAAACAAACAAGAATTAAAAGTATGTTCTTCATGATATAATTTTAAAATTCAGCATTCATTTTTTGGATTAGATATTTGCCCCATCATTAATTTTTAACTGCAGACATACTATTTAATTTTCTACCATAAAATGCAGAGATTTCACCATAAGCAAGTATGTGACCTGACATGGCTTTTTCAACGTCTATTTTCCGCGCGTTAAATTTCAAATCAAGTGTAGTATCTAGTGCATAAACCTTGAAAGTGTACTTATGAATTCCGGCTAAAGGACAAGGTCCACAATAAGAATATTTATTAAAATCATTCAATCCATTTACTCCGAAGATATTCCCCTCTTCAATATGATGTGTTACAGGAATATTCCATACTACCCAATGAGACCAAATATTGATAGGGGCATCAGGATCTTCCATGATAAGCGCTAAACAAATAGCATCATTTGGGATAAAAGAAATATCTAGCGGTGGACTTACATTAAATCCATCACAACTGTATTTCTGTGGAATCATTTCATTTTCTCCAAATGCTTTGCTCTGAATACCTAGATATTTTATCGATTGTTCAATGGTTGGGTGTATCATTTGTGTATTTTAATTTCAATTAATCATTATCATTATTATTCAAATTTTCAAATTCTATATTATCCAATTCAATATCAGAATCAAAAATCTGATCTAAATCATCTTCTGTAAAAACTTCATTTTTATTTTCCAAATCTAAATTCAACTCAGGATTTGTATCCGGCGATGAAAACTCATTTTGAATATTATTTTTTTTCTTTTTTGACATGATAAAAGTATTTGAATTAGTATTTGTTATTACCGACAAAATAATAGATACAAGAAGTAAATTTTAATGAGCCTGATTTGTGAAATCAATGACACTCATCATTGACAGTTGCTACCCTCAAATGTTAGCTTTGAAAAAATCAAGAAACCATGACATCAATACAAAACATCAAAACATTACATCAATTATTAGATGAAGATTGTAGGAATTTTTCAATAGAAGAAATTGAATTGCACAATGCGTTGCCGGAATGTATTTCTAAATCCAGTTCTGTTAAGTTGAAAAGTATTTTATACGAATATTATGAGCAAGTAAAACAACATATAAAATTACTAGACAAATATTTTGAAGAAGAAAATATCACCTATTTGAACACAGGCAGTAAAATCATGAAAGCATTTATTAAAGATGCACAAGACAAGATGAGCAATTGTACAGACCAGATGGTAAGAGATGCTTGTATTTTGGCATCAATACAAAATATCAATCATTACAAGATAGCCTCATATGGAACAGCTGCAGCATTTGCGGCAACTTTAGGCATGATTAAAACATCATACTTGTTTTATCAATTTGAAACTAATGAAAAACAAATTGATAAATTACTTTCAGATCTTGCTATTCATGAGATCAATATCAATGCAAGAAGTGCCTATTTAACGAGCTGATTTTTTGACTACAGTCAATAAAATTGATGATTATTCTCATTTTTCTTGAAAGATATCCAACGTTATTTTGAACTCAATTAAATATTTAATTCACAATTAAAATCTTACAATTATGAAAAGTGACATCGAAATTCAGAAGGACGTCATCGAACAATTGAAGTGGGAACCATTTCTTAATGCAGCACAAATTGGCGTTGCCGTTAAAAATGGAATCGTTACTTTATCCGGTCAGGTTGATGCGTATTCGAAAAAAATCTTGGCTGAAAAAACAACAAAGAAAGTAGCAGGTGTAAAAGCCATTGCAGAAGACATTCAAGTGGGAATTTCTCCCGTTTACAAAAAAACAGATACAGAAATTGCGGAAGCCGTTGTGAATGCATTGAAATGGCACACTATGATTCCTGATGAAAAAATCAAAGTCAGTGTAGAAGATGGTAATGTAAAACTTGAAGGAGATGTAGAATGGGAATACCAGAGAAATCAGGCCAAAACAGCAGTTGAAAATTTAACCGGTGTCAGATTTGTTACCAATCTCGTTGCCGTTAAACCAAAAATTACACCTTATGAGTTACAACAAAAAATAAACTCTAGTTTTCAAAGAAGTGCAAATATTGATGCAGCACGAATTACAGCTGAGGTTTTAGGAAGTAGAGTAACACTTCGAGGAAAAGTAAGATCCTTTGCAGAAAAAGAAGATGCAGAAAATGCAGTTTGGTCGGCTCCAGGGGTAGTATCGGTTGAAAACAAATTGCTTATAGAAGAGCCGGAATATGCTTTTGAAGATTGATGATTTTAATTTGATGAGTTTGTTTTTTTGGCTGTCTTGGTATACAAGGCAGCCTTTTTTTTTCTAGTATCCAGATTATAGATACTAGATACTAGATCATGTCCTAAAACGACTCGGTCAGAAAACCTTCCTCAAAATAACATACAGCATATCCAGCATCCAGCTTATCCAGCCTATCCAGCCTATCCAGCCTATCCAGCTTATCCAGCCTATCTAGCTTATCAAGTTTCCTTCTCATCAAGCATCCCCTTCCCCCCTCTTCAACATTTCTTCCAAAAATTCATTGCAGTAAAATTTGACGTCA
>CANHLV010000022.1 GCA_947461495.1 Chitinophagaceae bacterium | reverse complement strand
ATTTTTTTCAGCATTCTATGTCTTTCTTATTGTCAAAACTTTATTAGAACTTTATTTCCTCTACCCCGTTTCCGGTTTCTTCGGCTACACGAAACTGTTATTGTGGTTTCCTTTTTTTCAACCATTTCACATTTTATACACCGTTGTTGCCGGATGGCTGGGAAAATTTGGTACTTTCCAATGGAAAGGAAGAATAGTAAGATAATAGTATAAAGGTTAATGGGTGTTTTTTATTTTTTAATCACTTAGTTTTTTACCTCTATTGTTTTTTCTTTTTGAGCAACAAATCTTCCGATAGGCTCTGTAAACAACTCATATCCATTTGAGCTTAATAGTTTTTTAACCTCATTTAACGAATGCTCATTAACACTAAACAAAAGACCGCCATTAGTTTGAGGGTCTGGTAGTAAATTAAACGCCTCCATCACATTGACCCCCTTTTCAAAACTTGTTTTTGCACTGTAACTATTCCAGTTTCTATATGTTGCATCTGGCACGATTCTTTTGCTGAGATATTCTATAGCGCCGTCAACAACAGGAACAGAGGAATAATATAGCTCAAGTGAAAGATTTGCACCTTCTGCCATTTCAATTGCATGACCAAGTAAACCAAATCCGGTAACATCTGTCATGGCTGTTAGACCCTCAATATTTGCAAGCTGTTCTCCAATACTATTTAGCTGAGTCATCAGCGAAATCATTGTTGTTTGTCTTTCTGCATTTATTTCGCCTCGTTTTTCTGCTGTTGATAAAATTCCTAAACCTATCGGCTTTGTCATAAACAAAAAATCTCCATTTCTTGCGGTATTGTTTTTTTTGATTTTATTCTTGTTTATGATTCCGGTAACTGAAAGTCCAAAAAAAGGCTCGATGCAGTCTATACTATGACCTCCTGCCAATGTAATACCTGCCTGATTACAAATAAACCTTGAGCCTTCCAATACTTTTTGTGCCATAGTAGCTGATAGTTTTTCTATCGGCCAACCCAATACAGCTATTGCCATCATTGGTTTTCCGCCCATTGCATATATATCACTGATGGCGTTGGCCGATGCAATTCTTCCGAAATCAAACGCGTCATCAACTATGGGCATAAAGAAGTCTGTTGTAGATATGATTGCTTTTCCATCCCCAATATCATAAACAGCAGCATCATCATTAGAACCGTTGCCAACTAATAAAAGCGGATCAATGGTATTTATTGATGTCGTTTTTAAAATCTCTTGTAAAATTATTGGTGAAATTTTACAACCGCATCCGGCACCCCTGGAAAACTGAGTTAGTTTTATTTTTTCTTCCATTAGTTTTTCTTGATATTTTCTTGAAGCAAGATATAGTTCTGAAGCGCATCTGTTGATGGCATTTGAATTTTATGTATTTGGTTGTTTTGTTCCTGTCTACTATTCAATGATTTTATATATGTTTTATCATAGTAATTCAATAATTCTCGAAAAGCTTCTTTTGTTTTATTTTCAAGAATTAAATTTATTGTGGTTTTAGTTTCGTTGGGTCCTAGTCTTTTTTGAATTCTCAAAATTGCATTGATTAAAGACTGGTCGTCTTTTTTTCCATAATAATTATAAATAAATTCGAGTCGGTTTTCAAAGTCTATTTCTATAAAGTACAAAGGAGATTTTCTTATTGTTTTCCAAAGTGAATGTGGAATGTTCAATCTGCCTATTCGCTGGCTTTCATCTTCTAACCAAAAAGAAATTGGTTTGTCGTCGGCTATCTTTTTTGATAATTCTAAAGCCAACTTATTTTCAAACATTTCCTGGGTAGGCTGTTCGGGCATTCCAATTCCTCCAAATGCAGAACCTTTGTGATTGGCTAACGATTCAAGATCGATAATTTCTTGGTTGTTTCTTTTCAGCTCATGCAATAATTCTGTTTTAGCGCTGCCGGTATAGCCACCTAATACTTTAATATCATAAGGTGTTTCAAATTTGTTTAACACCCATTTTCGGTATGCCTTATAACCACCTACAATAATTAATACATCAAAGCCATATAAATCAAAAAGCCATGCCATTCCGGCGCTTCGCATTCCACCGCGCCAACAATGAAGAATTATAGTGTTTGAATTAAATTGTGTTTGCTTGTTTATTTTTTCAAGGACCTCAATGTTGGCTTTCATTTTTGGACCGAAAAAGTCTAACCCAATTTTTATTGCTTTTTGTTTTCCTTGTTGTTTATATGCGGTGCCTACAACTTTTCTTTCTTCGTCTGTAAACAAAGGAATGTTGTGTGCACCTGGAATATGTGCCCGAAGATATTCTCCCGGGCTTCTTACATCTATTATCGGAGGCCTTTCTGAAATCGAAATGAAATCATTTATTGTTATTTTCTTAATCGACATCTGTAGTTTTTAAAACCATTTTTTCTTTTTGAAATAAAACATCATCCATACCGGAATTAAAATCATCAAACCAACCGATATTAAAAAACCCCATTTATTATGAAGCATCGGAAGTCTATCGAAGTTCATTCCAAAGATACCGCCGATAACAGTAGCGGGCGCAAGCAAACATGTTACAATGGCCATTACCTTCATCGACTCGTTTAGTTTAAGATTTACATTGCTCATGTATAAATCGTGTATATTAATCATGATATCACGATAGTTTTCTGCTAAATCGTTTGCCTGAACGATATGATCATAAACGTCCTTGAAATATTTTTCAGTTCGGGTTTCAATTAATTCGTTTTCGCTTCTTAAAATACCGTGTATCAATTCACGAACAGGACCAATGCTTCTTTTTAATAAAATCATTTCCTTACGAAGGTTGTTTATTTTTACTAGCGTTTTATTGCTTGAATATTTGATAATGTCTTCTTCAAGCTGTTCGATCCTTTCTCCTAATTTTTCCATTACCAGATAATAATGATCCACAATGGCATCAATCATGGCATAGTATAAAAAGTCGGCACCGTTTTGTCTGATTTTGCTGTTATTGATTTTTAGTTTTTCTCTTAACCCATTAAAAACATCTCTTGATTCGTCTTCCTGAAAGCTTATAACAAAATTTTTTCCAAGTACGATGCTGATTTGTTCTGACTCTACTGTTGATTCTTTTTCGTTAAAATACAACATGTTAAGTACACAAAAAAGCAATCCATTGATTTGGTCCATTTTGGGTCTTTGCCCGAAACTTAAAATATCTTCTACAATTAGCTGATGAATGCCAAAATGTAATGAAATGTTTTCAATATCTGATTTTTTGATTCCGTCTATATTTATCCAAGATACTTCTTGAGTATTTGAATGGGCTTTACAGTCCTCGATATTTTCTATTTTCTTAGAGAGCAATTTTTCACCATCATACTCATGGATAAAAATTTTTGAATCAACAACCTCTTTTCGTTCGTATATAACGGTGGGGTTTACCTGCAGCACTTCTTTTGTTCTGAGGATATCAAGAGGATTGAATAAATAATCGAGATATTTTTTTCCGTTCATTTCTAAGGCTTGCTTTTATTGGTAAATGTAAGACTTGTTGGACTACATAAAAAAACCGCAGTTTTTGCTGCGGTTGAAATATTTTAAAATGATGCACTTTTTGGATAACGAGGAAAAGGAATAACGTCTCTGATGTTTCCCATACCGGTAACAAATTGTACAATTCTTTCAAATCCAAGCCCAAAGCCGGCGTGTGGACAAGCGCCGAATCTTCTGGTGTCTAAATACCAATCGAGCTCTTCTAAAGGAATATGCATTTCGGTCATTCTTTCTGTGAGCTTGTCGTAACGCTCTTCTCTTTGAGAACCTCCAACGATTTCACCTATGCCGGGAGCCAAGATATCCATTGCGGCTACCGTTTTTCCATCATCATTCTGACGCATGTAAAACGCTTTGATTTCTTTTGGATAGTTTGTTAAGATAACTGGTTTTTTAAAATGTTTTTCAACTAAATATCTTTCGTGCTCACTTTGTAAATCAACGCCCCATTTGTCAATGAGATAATTGAATTTCTTTTTCTTGTTGTGATTGCTTTCTTTTAAAATGTCTATTGCTTCTGTATATGTGATTCTTTCAAAATCATTGTTTACAACAAACTCCAGTTTTTGTAACAATCCCATTTCACTTCTTTCGTTTTGTGGCTTCTGCTTTTCTTCTTCATCCAAACGCTGTGATAAAAACTCAAGATCTTCTTTGTTGTGCTCCATGGCATAACGGATAATATGCTTGATGAACTCTTCGGCTAAATTCATGTTGTCTTCCAAATCATAGAACGCCATTTCTGGTTCAATCATCCAAAACTCTGCAAGGTGGCGTGTTGTATTGCTGTTTTCAGCTCTGAAGGTTGGTCCAAAAGTATAAATATCACTGAAAGCCATAGCAGCCAGTTCGCCTTCCAACTGACCACTAACTGTAAGGTTTGTGCTTCTTCCAAAAAAATCTTCTTTGAAGTTGATTGAACCATCTTCATTCTTAGGAGCGGTTCCATCCAAAGGCAAAGTTGTTACTTTAAACATTTCGCCCGCACCTTCGGCATCACTTGCGGTAACGATTGGTGTGTGTAAATACACAAATCCTTTTTTATTAAAAAAATCATGAATCGCAAATGCTAAAGAATGTCTTACTCTGAACACCGCACCAAATGTGTTTGTCCTAAAACGCAAGTGAGCGATTTCGCGTAAAAATTCAAGACTATGTTTTTTGGGTTGCAAAGGAAATTTTTCTGCATCACTATCACCAAGAATTTCAACTGAAGTTGCGGTCAACTCTACTTTTTGTCCTTTGCCTAATGAAGGAATGATATCTCCAACAGCTTTGATACAAGCCCCAGTGGTTATTCTTTTTAAAGTAGCATCGTCTAAAGAACCCAAAGCCACAACAACTTGTAGATTATTGTTGGTGCTGCCATCATTAAGTGCAATGAACTGGTTGTTTCTAAAAGTTCTTACCCAGCCCATTACGGTTGTTTCATAATTTACTTTTTCTGATTGTAACAGGTCTTTAATTCTGGTTCTCTTGTTAAACATGCTTATTGTTTTTGCTTTGCAAAGATAGAAATTGAATTTATGAATACTGGTTTATTCGGGCCTTGGTCGTGAAAAATTTTTGCTTTTTTGTTGTCCGTGAAATTTTCTTTTACCGGGATTTTGATTTCTGTTGTTGTTGCTTTTTGGAGCTGGGCTATTATTGCTTGATTTCTGTAGATGTAATTCAATATGATAAGGGTGCTCCATATCAACAGGAACACTTTTACCAATTAATTTTTGAATATCTTTTAAATACGGCAACTCTTCCTGTTCGCAGAAAGAAAAGGCCATACCGCTTAATCCTGCTCTTCCGGTTCTACCAATTCTGTGTACATAGGTTTCCGGAACGTTTGGTAATTCGTAATTGATAACGTGGGTTAGCTCATCCACATCGATACCTCTTGCCGCGATATCGGTTGCTATTAAAACACGAGTCGTTCCATCTTTAAAATTAGATAGTGCGCGTTGTCTGGCATTCTGAGATTTGTTGCCATGAATAGCTTCGGTTTTAATGCCGATTCTCACCAAATCTTTTACTACTTTATCTGCACCATGTTTGGTTCTGGTAAATACAAGCGCACTTTTGATGTTGGCGTCTTGAAGCAAATGCGCGAGTAAAGATTTTTTATTGTTTTTATCAACAAAAAATAATGATTGGTTAATGGTTTCTGCAGTTGAAGAAACTGGCGTTACTTCTACTTTTTCGGGGTTGCTAAGAATAGCGTTAGCTAAAGATTGAATTTCTGCGGGCATGGTAGCCGAGAAGAAAAGCGTTTGTCTTTTTTGAGGAAGCTTGGTAATCACTTTTTTTACGTCGTGAACAAATCCCATATCTAGCATACGATCAGCTTCATCAAGTACAAAAATTTCAACGTCTTTGAGATTGATATATCCTTGGCTCATTAAATCAAGTAAGCGACCAGGAGTAGCCACAAGAATATCTGTACCTCTTTGTAGTGCCTGTGTTTGTGGAACTTGACTAACGCCACCGAAAATCACTTGGTTTTTCAATCGAAGATGTCGGCCATAGGCATTAAAGCTTTCTTCAATTTGAATGGCCAATTCTCGTGTGGGTGTAAGAATCAGCGCACGGATGTTTTTCTGACCAGGTTTCTGTGCGTATGGTTTGGTCAACAACTGTAACATCGGAATAGCAAATGCAGCTGTTTTCCCGGTACCAGTTTGGGCGCATCCTAAAAGGTCTCTGCCGTTAAGAATAAAAGGAATCGCTTGTTCCTGAATAGGTGTGGGTTTGGTGTAACCTTCTTCATTAAGCGCACGTAAAATGGGCTCAATGAGTTTTAAGTCGGTAAATAACAAAATAATTAATTAAAAAATGAGTGCGGAAATGAAGATTGTCTTCATCATCAAAAGAGGTTGTTCTGAAATGGGTTCGCTAAGACACGAATCAAGACGAAAAGAAACCGGCTTTGAGCCGCTAATGAAGTAAAGATAGGCTTTTTTATTGGTTAGCCCCCTAAATCCCCCAAAGGGGGACTTTGATTGTGTTTTGTTGGTTAACCACTAACTCAAGAATTGTTTACATGAGAAAATGATGATTTCATTTCCAAAATAACACTTTTACATTTTACATTGGATATTTTACATTCTACATTTTCCCGCCACAAAGACGCTAAGACACAAAGAATCACGAAGGCTTTTTCATTTCCGGATTGAATACTTCCCCCTTTGGGGGATTGAGGGGGCCGGGGCCTATGGTGTTGTAGGCAAATCTGTTGTAGCCACAGCAATAATTTTTCCATTTACAACCACAGGTACAGATCTTGTTTTCATCCAAATGTTTCCGCCTCCGGCATCAAAATAAGGAGCTGTCCAAATAGCATTTCTACTGTCTATTGCCTGACGAAGCCAGGTTTGAGTATTAATATGGTAAGAAGTGTCTGCCGCTAAATCAACCATCATCAAAGTATCAACATTTCTGTACCAATAGGGACTATAGGTGGCTACGCCTAAAGAGTCTAATAACGTTACAGTTGAACCATAAAAATAATTAGTGGGGTAGCCTTTTGTCTGTAAATATTGTTTTACCCTATTTGAAACGTCGGCGCTAGTTGGTGGTATTGAAACTAGCGTGGAAACAAATTCATTAAGAGTTGTTTCTACGGTTTGTTCCGGAGTAATCACAACATCATTTTTACAAGACGATAAAAATAAAAGGACAGAAATAATTATTACAAATAGAAAATTAAGTTTTCTCATGATTAATTTTTGCACAATATAGCCTTTTGTTTCCTTTAAATCGGTTACCACCAATAAAGTGATTGTTTCTAATGCTGGTTTAAAACAAACACTAGGCACCAGTTATTCGGCTATCAATTTTTTAATGATTACAATCTGTCCAAGATGATAATAGCTATGTTCAATTAAGCCGTTAATGTTTCTGAAATAGTTGCCATATTTTTCCATACAAAAAACTTCGGTAAATTTTGATTCGGGCAATTGTTCAATCGTCAACGCGTAAGCTTCTGCATCACTAAATAGTTTCTTCTTTAACTTTAACCAATCTTCCTCAGATTTTATTTCAGGACAATCGAAACTAAATTTATCATGTGCATCTAAGGGGAAACCCTGCAATACTTTTAGTGTAACATCAATGTAATAATCAACATGAAAAACCAATTTTGCAATTGTGTTAAAGTCTTTTGTTTTGGTGATTGCCATCGTCCAATCAACGTTACTAAGTGTCATAGCAAAATCAACTGAAGTCCAATTGCCACCAAAAAATAACTGTTTGAATTGTAATGAGATGTTTTTTGAAATATTCATTTTTTTGAATTTTTAGTTGTGTAAAATGAAAATTTAAAACCGTTTTAAGATCGTTTTTATTTCTGTTTCAATTATTGGTATTCATAAATTTTGAAAAAATTACTGATAATTTATGAAAAACTGCTTAATATTGCATTGGAAATGACAGATAAGATTCATCCCAATCTAATCGCTTCAAAATTTATTAACGTTTCCATCAGCACAATTTTTCAACACAACACATATTTATTAAAGCGCGTAATCTTTAAAAAACGCTGTTTATTTTTATCATGTATAGCCCATCACAATTGAACGATTTTCTCCTTCCGGAGTTAATTGATATTGCAGACCAACTCAATGTTTCTTATTCTAAAAAAATCAATCGAGAAGAATTAATTTCAAAAATTCTTGAAAAACAAGAAAATATGACACAATTATTAAAAAGCGAAGAGGGTGAAAAGCCAAAAAGAAAAAGAATTATCAAGGGCTCTAAAACCGAAGAGATTGTTGAGGACGCTAAAAAAGAGCCTATAGTCTCTAAAATTAAAAAGGGGGATACTGATAAAAAGGTAATCATAAAAAAACAAAAACCAGAGGTTCAAGAAGAGGTTGTAGAAGAAATGCTTTTACCAATAACTAATGAACAAACAACGATTCCTGCTGCTATAGCCCAAATGTTACAAGAAGAAGACATTCAACAACCAGAAGTAGAATTAGAACAAAACAGTCATCAGCATAAAGACACAAAAACATATCAGCAATACAGGGGACAGCAACCCGCTTTTAATATAGAGTTTGATGGTATTGTTTTAGGAGAGGGTGTATTGGAAATGATGCCGGATGGTTATGGTTTTTTAAGAAGTAGTGATTATAATTATTTATCTAGTCCAGATGATATTTATGTTTCTCCTTCACAAATTAAATTGTTTGGATTAAAAACTGGAGATTCGGTTTATGGATCTGTCAGACCACCTAAAGAAGGTGAAAAATATTTTGCTTTACTAAAAGTAGAAACCATTAATGGTAAAAGCCCGGAAGAGGTTAGAGACCGTGTGCCTTTCGACTATCTTACACCATTGTTTCCATTCGAAAAACTTAATCTTACTACAAGGTCAGATAATTACAGCACAAGAATAATGGATTTGTTTACACCAATTGGGAAGGGTCAACGCGGATTGATTGTGGCACAACCCAAGACAGGAAAGACAATGTTGCTTAAGGAATTGGCAAATGCAATTGCAGAAAACCATCCGGAATGTTACCTAATTATTGTGTTGGTAGATGAAAGACCGGAGGAAGTAACGGACATGGAAAGAAGCGTAAAAGCAGAGGTTATTGCTTCTACGTTTGATGAGCCTGCAGAAAAACATGTAAAAGTTTCTACGATTGCTCTTCAAAAAGCAAAACGGTTAGTAGAGTGCGGCCACGATGTTGTTATCTTGCTCGACTCTATCACACGTTTGGCAAGGGCTCACAACACAGTTGCTCCTTCCAGCGGCAAGGTTTTGTCTGGCGGGGTTGAAGCTAATGCGATGCAAAAACCCAAACAGTTTTTTGGCGCTGCTAGAAAAATTGAAAACGGTGGTTCGCTTACCATAATTGCAACAGCTCTTGTGGATACTGGAAGTAAAATGGATGAGGTTATTTTTGAGGAGTTTAAAGGAACCGGAAATATGGAATTACAACTTGAGAGAAAACTTTCAAACAGAAGAATATTTCCTGCTATTGATATTGTTTCTTCTTCAACAAGAAGAGACGACCTTTTATTAGATAAAGATACCTTCCAAAGAATGTGGATTTTAAGGAAACATATCGCTGATATGAATCCGGAAGAAGCTATTAACACGCTGCTTAAAAACATGAAGGGAACGAAAGATAATGCTGAATTTCTGACTTCCATGAACGGATAAAAAGTGCAGAAAATGTCGGGGCTATTAATGGTTATTCTTATATTTTCTTTTTATAGATAGGAACCGTGCTGCATGGTTCTCCAAACATTATACTTTTAACAACGGGTATTAATAAATTCGTAATTTCTAGATAGGCTTCTTCTGGAATAGGGGTTTCTCCACAGCCCTTAATCACAACTCTTTTATCAGCAAAGTCTTCTTTTCTTATTTGTAGGATATTTCTGATAAGTAGTTTTGTTTTTACTTCATTTTTAGTTCCAAAAACAATTTCTTTTGATGCCGGTTGTAATGTGCTACTGATTAACATATAAGCCCACATAGGTACAATCGCGTCTGCTGTGCATGTTACTGCAACAATTTTGTGTTGATATTTTTCATTATCTAGCTCTTTTAATGCCTGTCTGAAATCTTTCTCTTTTAAGATCAAGCCCATAAACAAATAATCCTTGATGTCAAAAACAATAATTTCTTCTGCCGGAAAATATTTTTCCAAGTCTATAGTTATTATTCCGCTTTCTGCAACTTTATTTACAAATTCTTCAGACATGCTGTAAAATTAAAATAAAAAGTCGGCCTGATTAAAGACCGACTTATAAATTATTTACGATTAACGAAATGCTTATTAATAATGCTTGCTTCTTTCATCAACAATATCGGCTTGTTTTCTCAAGCCTTCATACCAGCCGTTTGTTTGACTACGAATATTTCCAATTTTTGAAGTAGCACGAGCGCTTACTTGCTCTGGTGTTTCTGCGGGCTTATTTTGTATTGAATTTACTTTTACAATAAATACGCCGGTTGTACCATCAATTAAAGGAGAAACCTTTGATTGGTAATCTTTATTAAACGCGGCTCCAATTACTTTAGCTTCCATTCCCACACCATTAATAATTTGTGAATTAAAAGTGATTGTTGAATCTGATCCTGCACCTTGAATTTGTTTACCATATGCGGACGCTACTGATTCTAAAGTTGGGTTGTTGCCTATTTTCTTTTTAATGATATCTGCTTTTTTATTGTTGCGAATTATGGCTTCACAACCTGGTCTTGCTGTAGCCGCATCCTGAACTCCTTTGTCATTAATTTTATCAAGAACTGCAACAATAAATTGATCGCCAACACTGAAAGGTTCACTAATGTCTCCTTTTTTAGCTTCGAATGCCCATCTTATAAGGCCCCTTGCGTCTTGCAATGCACCTGCCTGATAGTCGTTTTCTTTTATCATATTTGGAACGGCTGTAAGACTTAATCCATTTTTAGCAATGTATTTTTCTAATTCTTCTTTTGTTTTTATTGCTGATGCTTTTGTGGCATCAAGACTTGCTTTATTGACAGTTACGTCGCTTGCTATAATTTCTTTGGCGACATATGCAATTTTATAGGCAGTTTTAAAATCCTTCTGGCTTATAACATCAATGATATGGTATCCAAAATCTGTTTTTACTACACCTTTTGATCCCGGTGTTTTTGTAAAACAAAACTCATTGAATTCCGGAACCATTGTACCATAAGCAAAAGTTCCTAAATCGCCACCCTTGTCCTTGTTGCTTCCGTCTGTAGAAAACCTTACGGCCATTGCAGCAAAGTCCGCACCAGATTGTATTGCATTATAAACACTGTCAGCTAATTTTTTTGCGGCAGAATCATTCATTATGGGTTGGCCGGTTTGTGGATTATTGGTGCCAATGAGAATATGTCTTGCTTTTACGCTGTCAGGTAGTTGTTTTGTGCCAATCATTTTTGCCAGCACATAATTTGTTTTGTCTACATAAGGACCAAACACACCGCCAATCGAAAGTTTAGATAATGTGTCGGCATAAATCTGATTTAACTTTGCTTTTGTAGTGTAATCATCTTTAAAATCAACCGCAGAAACATTTCTGGCTACAAATGCCTTAGCGTTACTATCGGCTTCAAATGCAGGTTTTAATTGAGATAATGAATTGTATACAACAGAACTGTCTTCAGTAGATGGCAATTGAGAAAAGGCAACATAAGAAATATTTCTACCTTCTTCTTGTTTGAATTGTTCTTTATGTTTGCTCACATAATTATTTACATCTTCATCTGTTACTTTTATAGTACTGTCATTTATTTCAGAATATGGTACAGTTACAAAAGAAATATTACTGAAAGTAATGTTTTCTTCACCATCTTTCTTTTCCATCCATTTTGGATAATATGCACTAGCATTTAATAAGGCAGAATATTTTGCAACCGTGTTATTTAATTTTAGGGGATCTACTAATTGTGCATTAACCTGATCTTTTTGCTCCCCTTTGAATTTTTTGATATTATTCATTGCTGTTTGAGCTTTTTTAATATCAAGCTGACCTGTTATAGAGTCTTTCAAAGATTGTTCTTGTAAAAATGGATTTGAAGGATCATTGCTTAGTAATATATATGACAACTCTTTTGCTGTAAATTCTATCCCTATTTTAGAAGCTTCGTTGAAAAATATTTTTTCTGCAACGATCTGATTCCAAACCTGATCTCTTGTTTGATATGTTTGAACACCAGTTGGTCTTTGGCCTGTTCTTTGAGCTTGCATATCTTCAGCTTCTTTCACTTTTTTATTAAAAACGCTCAATTCAATTTTTTCACCATTAACTTCACCAACATTATTTGAAACAGATCCAAACAAACTACTTCCACCTTGTTTGGCGTCCATTAAAATAAAACTGATTAAACTCAGTGATATTACTACAATTACTATTGCAGCTCCTTTTTCACGAATACTTTGAATAATTTGCATATAACTTTATATTAGTTTTGGGAAGCAAAAATAGTATAAAAAAGGGTATTAACAAACTGTGGAAAACTTCATAAGGACTTAATTATTAATCAATTTCAAAAAATATTAAAAATTATGCCTTTAATAAACTGAAAATCAGCCTT
>CANHLV010000021.1 GCA_947461495.1 Chitinophagaceae bacterium | reverse complement strand
TATTTTTGCTGTACTATTATCGGACAGTAATGTAAATTAATATTTCATTTGGCTGCATAACATTTATCCGTTACTTTTGCTTCGCGAAGTAGAGCAGCGGTAGCTCGTCGGGCTCATAACCCGAAGGTCAGAAGTTCGATCCTTCTCTTCGCAACAGTTAAAGAGGTTATCTAAATTAGGTAACCTCTTTTTTATTTAGATATCCCCTGAATAGGGAGGCCAAAGCTAGGGGATGATTTTAATCTCATTTTCCTGCATGAATTATCTTTAAATTTGTTACCTAATATTTTTACATTACATGAATCCTTCATTAATTATTAAATACCTGTTTTTTTTGTTGGTTAATCTCACGCTGTTTTCCTGCAGTTCAAAAAAATCAGAGAACGAAAAACAAGGCCCACCGCCACCTCAAATTGTTGATGTTATCATAGCCGATTATCAAAACATCGAAAATAAGGTTGAAGTGAATGGCTTGGTATTAGCCAATGAATCTGTAGAAATTCATCCTGAAATTAGCGGTAGATTGGTTTTTCTTAATATGCCTGATGGCGCAATAGTTAAAGAAGGCAACATTCTGGCTAAAATAAACGATGCCGATTTACAAGCTCAATTATTGAAAAGCAACACACAACTTTCATTGGCGGTTAAAAATGAAGAGCGACTTAACAAATTATTACAAATCAATGGTGTCAATCAGGCTGACTACGATGTGGCTTTAAATGCGGTAAATAATATCAAAGCTGATATTGAAATAGTAAAAGCGCAAATCGAAAAAACCATTATCAAAGCTCCTTTTACGGGGATGTTGGGATTAAGAATGGTAAGTCCGGGTGCCTATGTAACACCTCAACTTGTCATGGCTAGTTTGCAACAAACCAATCAACTTAAGATAGATTTTAATGTTCCTGAAATGTATAGTAGCTTGATCCAAAAAGGCAAGTCTGTTAGAGCTATTGCCGACAATAATCAGGAGTATATGGCCACAATCGCAGCTGAAGAATCTCAAGTTAATGCTTCAACCGGTAATATAAAAGTTAGAGCTATACTTCAGCATGGCAATCTTAAACCAGGAGAATTTGTGAAAGTTCAACTTGATGCAGGAATTGGAAAACAATCGATAATGGTTCCAACCAATGCTATCATTCCTGATGCCAATTCAAAAAAAATAATTGTAGTAAAAGACGGAAAGGGGGAAATGGTGAAAATAAAAACAGGACTTAGAAATGCTTATGGAGTGGAAGTTACGGATGGGTTGAATCCGGGAGATTCTATTGTTGTGACCGGTGTATTGTTTGTAAAATCCGGAAAGCCTGTTAAAATAAGATCTGTAAAAAATATGCAAGAGCTGATTAATAAATAATGTCTCAATTGCCATGAATATTTCTTCGTTTTCAATAAAAAGACCAGTTTTTGCAACAGTGCTCAATCTCGCGATTGTATTGTTTGGCATTGTGGGTTATACTTTTCTGGCGGTGAGAGATTATCCTGCCATTGATCCTCCAATTATTAACGTTACCACTTCATATGCCGGTGCGAATGCAGATATTATTGAAAGTCAGATCACAGAACCACTTGAAAAAGTGATTAATGGTATTCCTGGCATCAGATCTATCAGCTCTTCCAGCGCCACTGGTAGAAGTAATATTAATATAGAATTCAACCTTGGTGAAAATCTCGAAGCTTCGGCTAACGATGTTCGTGATAAAGTAGGACAGGCCATTAGAAATCTCCCACAGGATATTGATGCAGCACCGGTTGTTACCAAAAGTGACGCGAATAGTGATTTCATCATTCTTGTTGGATTGCAAAGCAGTACTAAAAGCCTGATGCAGTTGAGTGATTATGCTGAAAATGTATTACAGGAAAAATTACAAACCATTCCCGAGGTAAGTGCTGTTAATATTTTAGGACAAAAAAGACCATCCATGCGCATTTGGTCTGATCCTGAAAAAATGAATTTGTTCAACATTACTTTCAGTGATATCAAAAATGCACTTGATAAAGAAAACATTGAGGTGCCTTCGGGAAAAATCTACGGAAAAACCACAGAGCTGACCATTAAAGTCATGGGCAAATTATTGACAGAAGATGATTTCAATAATTTGATTCTCAGGCAAAGCAACGAAGGGATTGTTAGATTGAAAGATGTTGCCAAAGTTGAGATTGGTCCTGAAAATGAAGAATTCAGCTGGAAGTTAAATGGAGTGAATGCAGTGGGTGTTTCTATTACGCCACAGCCCGGTGCGAATTACATAAAAATTGCTGATGAGTTTTATAAAAGACTTGAAGAAATCAAAAAGAATCAGAAGAATGACATTGAACTTACTACGCTTATTGACAATACCGTAAACGTAAGAAAAAGTATTCGTGAAGTTGCGGAAACTTTGTTGATTTCATTCAGTCTTGTTGTAATCGTCATCTTTTTATTTTTCAGAAATATTCTAATTGCGATTCGTCCATTGATAGACATTCCCATCTCATTGATAGCTACATTTTTTGTGATGTACTTCGCTGGTTTCAGTATCAATATTTTGACATTGCTTGCGATTGTATTGGCTACAGGACTTGTTGTTGATGATGGGATTGTGGTTACAGAAAATATTTTCAGAAAATTGGAATCGGGATTATCGATAAGAAAAGCCGCGATAGAAGGCTCTAAAGAAATATTTTTCGTAGTAGTGTCTACTTCAATAACATTGGCTGTTGTGTTTCTTCCAGTAATATTTTTGCAAGGCTTTGTGGGTAGTTTATTCAGAGAGTTTGGGATTGTGATTTCAGTTGCTGTTTTGATTTCTGCATTTGTATCACTGACGATAACTCCTGTGCTAAATGTTGTGCTTAACAGAAAGAACGCCGGTCATGGCAAGTTTTATGATGCTACCGAACCTTTTTTCAAAGGCATGGAAAATGGGTACAAGAATTTGCTGAATGGGTTTTTAAAAATGAGATGGGTTGCGTGGTTGATAGTTGCTATTTGTTTTGGATTGATATATTACATGTTTAATAATCTTCAAAGTGAAATTGCTCCGATGGAAGATAAGAGCACGGTTCGTTTTATTCTTTCTGGTCCGGAAGGAGCAGGTTACGATTATATGATAAAGGCCGGTGATCAGTTTATTGATTATATCCATGATTCAATTCCTGAACGTGATTTTGTGTTTGGAGCCATTCCCGGATTTAATGGAACAGGTATTAATACTGGGTTTGCAAGAGTGAAACTTGTAACACCCGATAAAAGAAAAAGAGCACAGGCTGAAATTGCAAAAGATATTTCAGGAAAACTTTCCGGGTTCAATCAATTGAGGATTGCAGCCGTGCAGGAACAAACGATTTCCGTAGGACTCAGTTCTCGTGGGGCATTGCCCGTACAGTTTATTTTACAAAATCTGGATTTCGAAAAGCTAAAAGAGTATATTCCTAAGTTTTTGGAAGAAGCCCGAAAAGATAAAACCTTTATAACGCCAACGGTTGACTGCAATTTAAAATTCAATAAACCTGAATTGGATATTTCTATAGACAGGTTGAAAGCAAGAGAATTAGGTGTTACCATCAGCGATATTGGAGATGTGATGCAAGGTGCATTTAGTGGAAGAAGATTGGGTTATTATATCAATAATGGAAAGCAATATCAGGTGATTGGTCAGGTCCCTTATAACGACAGACAAATGCCAGACGATATTTCAAATTTATATGTGAGAAATAGTAGGGGAGAACGTATTCCATTATCATCAGTTATTAAGATAAATGAAAATTCAAATCCTCCTACACTATTTCATTTCAACAGATACAAGTCTGCTACCATACAGGCAGGGTTAGCCGAAGGAATGACGATTGGTGACGGTGTGAAAGCCATGAATCGTATTGCAGCTAAAATATTAGACAGCTCCTTTCAAACGGAACTTAGTGGTCCTTCAAGAGACTATTCGGAAAGCAATAGCAATACCAGTTTCGCATTTATGTTGGCTTTGTTATTGATATATCTTGTATTGGCTGCCCAATTTGAAAGTTTTAAAGATCCTTTTATTATTATGATTACGGTGCCATTAGCATTAGCGGGAGCCTTATTGAGTTTATGGATATTTGATCAGACCATAAATATCTTTTCACAGATTGGGATGATTATGTTGATTGGACTGGTAACTAAAAATGGCATTTTAATTGTAGAGTTTGCCAATAAAAAAAGAGAGGAAGGTGTTGATAAAAAACAAGCCGTGCTGGAAGCTGCTCAACAAAGACTGAGGCCAATTCTTATGACCACATTGGCAACAGCATTAGGAGCATTGCCCATTGCATTGAGTATCGGTGCCGCAAGTACCAGTCGTATGCCATTGGGAATTGTAATTGTGGGTGGATTGTTGTTTTCATTGATTCTAACGTTATTTGTTATACCCGCGATTTATACATACATAAGCAGTAAACATCAAATTGTAAAAGTTGATTCCAATGATTAATAGAAAGCTATTATTTTTATTCATATTGATTTTTAACGGGTATGCTTTATCGGCACAGCAGTTGACATTATCTGATGCCATTTCTATAGCATTGAAAAATAATTATCAAATTCAAATTGAAAAAAATAATCTTAAAATAAGCACCATCAACAACAACAAAGGGGTAGCCGGCGCCTTACCTTTTGTATCTATGAACGCATCTGACCAAGAAAGTAGAGTTGATGTAAACCAGCGATTGAATAGTGGCACTGAAATTAACAGAGCAGGCGCATATGCTAATTCACTCAATGCAAACATAACAGGAAGCATTACTCTTTACAATGGTTATAAGATAACCGCGACTCAGCAAAGATTACAGGCTTTACAACAACAATCTGAACAAATATTAAATGCTCAAATTCAAAATACAATTGCTGGTGTGATGTTGAGATATTTTACTGTCATCAGAGAACAGCATTATGTTTCGACAATTGAAAAAAGTATCGAGCTGGTCAATAAACAATTGGAATTGGTTCAATCTAAAAAGAAACTTGGACTTTCAAATGATGCTGAATTGTTTCAGTCACAAATAGATTTGAATACAAGAACCTTGGAATTGTCAACTCAACAAGCTCTTGTTAAACAATCTCAAATCGAACTGTTGAATATACTTGATATCAATCCTGATTCATCCATGATGATAACCGATAGCATATTTTTAAATAATGATATTTTACTTCCAGAAGTATTATCTAGCATTTCTAAAAATCCTGAAATCACTTCTTTAGATAATCAAATCAAAATCAATGGCCTTATTGAAAAGGAAGTGGCCTCTTTGAGAAAGCCTTCATTGAAACTCAATACAGGATATAATTTAATAAATAACGAAAGTACAGCCGGACAGCTATTGTTAAACAGATCTTATGGTCCTTTTGTGAGTATGGGCCTAACAGTGCCTATTTACAATGGCTCTGCATATAAAAGACAACAGCAAACCGCCGCTATCAATACTGAAAATGCAAAACTCAAAAAGGAAAGTAGTTTGAATGATCAGCAAGCCGCTGCTATTAAAACCTATCAATCTTATATTACCAGTCGAGAGCAAATGAAAACACAAGAACAGACTTTGCAGTTGTCGAAGCAGCTTGTGGACTTAACTTTAAAGCGATATGAATTGAATTCCGCTACAGCCGTTGAAGTTCGTGAAGCACAGAAAAGTTATGAAGATGCCGCATTCAGAATGATTAATCTGGTTTATCTTGCTAAAGTGGCAGAGATTGAATTATTGAGACTTAGTTATCAGCTTAAATAATTCTATTAACTTTAAACAAAAAAATTAAAAAAAAAATTTATGAAAAAGATATTTACAGTATTGATGTTAGCATTTTTCGTGTTTAATGTTGTGGCACAGAAAAAAGATATTTACAATCCCAATGCTGATGCTGCTGCGGATATCGAAGCTACTTTGAAAAAAGCAAAAGCAGAACACAAATTTGTTTTGTTGCAAGGTGGAGGTAACTGGTGTAAATGGTGTATTGAATTTCATAGATTTTGTACCGCTGATGCAGAGATAGATTCTATCATCAACAAGAATTTCATTTGGTATCATTTGAATTACAGCAAAGAAAATCAAAATGACGCATTGTTTGCTAAATATGGTTATCCTCAACGTTTTGGATTTCCTGTATTCATTATCCTGAATGAAAAAGGCGAACGCATTCACACACAAAATTCAGAATACCTGGAAGATGGCAAATCAAGTTACAGCAAGAAAAAAGTAATCGATTTTTTAAATGCCTGGAATCCGGAGGCGTTGAAGGCAGAGAATTATAAGTAAGCTGGATAGGCTGGATAGGCTGGATAAGCTGGATAGGTTTCAGCGGTTCAAAAGGTTCAATTTGTTAAATGAGTTGAAAATGTTGTTCAAGAGTTAACCTATTGAACGTATTAAACCTCTTGAACTTTTTGAACAAACAACACCAAACACCAAACGCCAAACAACTTCCCCCTTCCGTGGATTGAGGGGGCTGTTACACAACCAACTTCACCTCATACAACCCACTAAATAAATAATATTTCTTAGTAGCAATCTCCACACATTTGTAACGAGTTTTTATTTTCTCGCCTTTCATGAATTGTCTACCTCCTTTGATTTCAAAAATGCTGCCATTGGATATTTGTTCTACCATGAAATGTCCTGCTTTTTTAGCATCGTAATTTTTTAAAACCCGGAGTAGATTTTCATCACCACAACTGCTAGCAGCAGGATTTTTTAAGGTTCGTTGTAATGCTTTTCCAATGTCATCAGGAAATACTTTTTTGTTGATGAAGGCTGCTAGTATAATGGAGAAATTTTGTTTCCACTCTTTGCCGTGTGGTTGTACTTTATGTCCATGAGCATCGAATGTGAACAGATGCGCCAGCTCATGAAGCAAAGTGATTAAAAAACTGAACTTGTTTAAATTGCCGTTAACGCTGATGCGGTGGGCTTTTCCTGCATGGGCATTTCTGTAATCTCCGAGGATACTTTGTCGTTGACGCGTAATAGTTAGGTGAACTTTATATTGACTTAAATATTGCAATACTTCATCGCAGGAGTTGTCTGGAAGATAATCAGCAAGGGTTTTTAAGGGGACTTCTTTCTTAGGCATTTTTCTGCTTATTCAATTTCATTAGGGAGTATACTTCTAAAGCAAGATATATAAGATAAAAAAACAAAGAAATAAAAATCCCTCTTTTATTGAAATGATCTCCGCTTAAAATAGTATAAGCGAAAACAATAGCCACCACTATGAACATTTTTATTATCATGCTGCCCATAACTGAGCGTATGAATACATTAGGGTTGGTATTTTTCATTGCTTTTATTTGTAAGTTTAGTGTGATTAAACTGAGTATGTACAAAATGGCATTAGCACCCTGTAAAACTTCAACATCAATATTGATATGATTTCTTTTGAAAAATTCTTTTGCAAAAATTAAAATAACTCCAATAATTATAAAAACTGAAAAAAGAGGTGAAGAATGCTTGAAAAATTTAATCATTTGGTTTGTTTTTTTTGCCAGTATCGACAACTATTTTAATAATGAGGGCAATGATAAAAATCAGAGGTAAACACCAAACTGCAATTGGTGTATTCCATTTAAAGTAAGCATCTATTTTATGGCCTGTAAAAACAAAGATGCCAATGCCAATCAATAATTGAGTGGTGAGTCCGGCATATTTCCAAAGCAGTTGGTTGTTATTCATTTACAGCAATTGCTTGTTCATTGTTCAACTCTACCACGTTAGCGCCCATATGGCATTTGCCATTGAAGCAAACTGTGCTTTCTATTTGCAGCTTACCCACATGAATATCGCCAGTTATCATAGATTTTCCAATGAGGTTCAATTGACCATTGAGTTTGATATTCCCATTTACTTTTCCATGAATATCTGCATTGTTGCCCTTGATGTTGCCTTCAACACTGCCCTCAGGGCCAATAAGTAATTTAGCTTTGCAATCAATATTCCCGATTAACTTTCCATCGATTCGTATATCGCCATTGCTTTCTAGATCACCTCTGATAATAGTATCAATGCTAATGATGCTGGTTGAACCTAAATGTGATTCTTCAGTTGTCTTTGTTTTTGGATTGAACATAAATAGAAATTTTAGTTATTGGCTTTCAACTTAAAAAAAGATTTTTAATCATCAATATTTTCAAGTCTTGGGGTATTCAATTTATTGGTGTCAAGTTTCGCTACATTCCCTTTCAATACTTTTTCCAAATCCTGGAAATATTGCTGCTGTTGTTGCAGCGCCTGTTCCATTGAATCTGTTCTGAGTTTAAGTTTTTTATATTCTTTTATCTGTTTCACGTTGCCATAGCCAACACCCGGTAGGTAATATTTCAAAGGAGTGAAGATAATCAGTGATGCTGTTAATGCAACCATTATGATAAACAAGCTGCTCATAGCAATATAAACACTCAGTCTGCTGAGTTTGAATCTTACTACTTCTTCGTAACTATCTTCATTCATCACCACCAGTCTGTAGTTATTTCTCAAACGTTTCAGCCTGTTTGTGGCATCAAGATTTGCCATAATTAAAATTTCGGGGCTAAAGTACAAAACAACTGTCATTTTATAAGAGGTCTAACACAGAATGCTCTTCTTTTTATTCTCATTTTATCAATATTCTTAAATTTTTGTAAACCCTGGGTTTGATATAGAAATCTGTTACAAGAAAAAATATAAAACCGAAAAGCATTTGATAATTATGAAGACTACATCACAAATCAATTTGTATTCAGACGAAATTTTGGTTCAATTGCCTTTCTTTAATGCCTTTTTTACTTTTAATTCGATCCCAACTGTAAAATCCGGGTTAAAGTTAAAATAGAACCACAAAATTTGATGGTAAACACGCAAAAAATGCCGATATTTATCCGCATTTTCAATTTAAATTTTAATGAAAGGAAGAGCAGTATCATTTTTTCCGTTACTTTTTGTGTTTCTGAGTATTTCTGTATCTGTTGTGGCACAGCCCAAATGGACATTTGATATATTTGGTAAAGAGGAAAAACCAAAAGAATATGAAGAGAAGATTCTCCCATCAGAAAGAACTGCAGACAAGAAATTTACCAGAGTTAGAAGATCAACTCAAAATACCATATCCCATTACAATTATTTTTTCAATGCCAACAACAAGCTGAACCTTGTAATTGATCGGGCAAGAGCTTCACAAGTTGATGACTATACACAATTGTTGCCTTTTTATCCCTATAGTCTTGATAATACCGCATCACAACAAGTCGAATTGGATTCGGTTATTTACAAAGCTACCGGTGGAATATTACTACACGATTTAAGGTCGGACTGGGTGGATAACATGTATTTGTTGATAGGGAAATCTTATTATTACAGAAAGCTCTTTGATTCGGCAGCACTTACTTTTCAGTTTATCAACTATAATTTATTCCCCAGAAAAAAGAATGATGATGATGACAGGATTGTAGGTTCTAATAATACGGCTACTAGTACAAAATTATCAATTGCCGATCGAGAGAAAAGAAACCTCATACAAAGAACTTTTACATTGCCACCGAGCAGAAATGATGCATTGATTTGGTTGGCCAGAACTTATCTAGAAGCAGAAATGTATGGAGAAGCAGCTGGTTTGATAAATATTCTTCAAGAGGATCCCAATTTGCCGAAAAGGTTGAAGGACGATTTGAATCAAGTTACATCTTATTGGTATTTCAAACAAGAAGGATATGACAGTGCTGCTGTTTATCTTGAGAAAGGATTATCTACTGCGCTCAATAAATCTGATTTATCAAGATGGCATTATCTGTTAGGACAGCTTTATGAGATGAACGGTAAATTTGAAAAGGCGAATCAATTTTTTGCTTTGGCCGCTAAGAGTACTGTTGATCCATTAATGGACATCTACGCCAAACTTAATAATGCTAAAATGGTTCGTAAAGACGGTGATTCAATGGCCATAAATAACAGCATCGATATGTTGATGAAAATGTCTCAAAAAGACAAATTCGAAACATACCGTGACATTATTTTTCACAGTGTCGGTTTTCTGAACATGAAAAAATTGGATACCACATCCGCTATCAAATATTTTGAAAAAAGTTTATCAGTCAATGATAACAATCTGAAGTATAAAAACAAATCTCATTTACAATTAGGCAAAATAGCATACAACAGAAAAGAGTATAAAATGGCAGCAGATCATTATGATAGTTTGGATGTGAATGATCCTGCAATTAAAAAGGACTCAGCGGAAATAGCAGATAGAAAATCTACATTAAGACGACTTGCCGATCAATTGAATGTAATTGAATATGAAGATAGTTTGCAAATGATTGCTGCATTAACACCCGTAGATAGAGATATTTTCATTAAAAAATTATCTAAAAAACTTAGGAAAGAAGAAGGTGGAAAGGAAGAACCAGAAACTGTTATCAGCAATGGAGGGGCAATTTTGAGCAGCACAAATCAAAAGACAGAAAATGCCATGGACTTGTTTGCAAATCCATCAAAAGGAGATTGGTATTTTTATAATCCTAGTGCAAAATCAAAAGGGTATAGTGAATTCAAATCCAAATGGGGCAAAAGAGAAAATACGGACAATTGGAGAAGAATGGCCGCAGTGAAAAATGCTATTTCCAATAATGTGGCTGCAGGCCTTGATCCTTTAGCGCCAGTAACAGATGTTGCTGTTGAAACCGGAAAACCACTTGAAAATAGTTATGACGCACTGATATTGAACGTACCGTTAACACCTGAGCAGCTAGATAGCAGCAATATCAAAGTTGCCGATGCCTTATTAGTACTAGCCAGAATATTTCAAAATGAGTTGCAAGATTTACAAGAAGCAATTTATTATTACGAAATTTATTTAGAGCGATTCCCTGAAAAATTAGTTGATGGGGAAGTTTATCTTGGACTTTATTATTGTTACAATAGAATTGGCAACAGTGAGAAAGCTGCGTATTATAAGAATTTATTAGATTCAAAATTTGCGGAAAGTCGTTCTGCAAAAATGATTAATGATCCTTTATCATTACAACCTGATAAAAATAATCCTGCAGTCTCAGCTATGTATCAGCATATTTATGATTTATTTATACAGGGCGGATTTGATTCTGCAGTTGCAATGAAAAAAACAGCTGATGATTTACATGGGAATAATTATTGGACACCACAGTTAACATACATCGAAGCTATTTATTATGTTCAATGTGCTCAGGATACAGATGCAATTATTAAACTTGACACCTTGATTAGTTTGTTTCCAACTTCCCCACTAAGTGGAAAAGCAAAAATACTAATTGACGTACTTCATAGAAGAAAACAAATAGAAGCCTATTTGTCAACTCTACAAGTAACAAGAGTTCCAGAGGATGATAGGATATTGATTTCAGACAATCAAAATATTGAGACCAGAAAGGCTGTTTCTGTTGTTCCCACTGAACCTAAATTATCACAAATAAGACCCATTAAAATCATGCAGGATTCAGCTGTTCAGCTACCTCCTTCTATGATTAGTGGTGGATTTAAATGGCAGCCAAGTAAAACTCATAATGTGGTTATGCTACTTGATAAAGTAGACGAGGTTTATGTAAATGAAGTAGTAAATGCATATAAAAGGTTCAACGCTTCTAATGGTTTGAATAACATTATAATATCAAAATTTCCGTATGATGTGCAAAAGAATCTGATAGTATTTTCAAAATTTGAAAATGCAGATGATGCTGTTTTATATTTTGAAAAGATAAAGAAAGCAGCGCCTACACAGTTGTCATGGCTTCAGACTTCCAAATATTCTAATTTCATTATTCATGATGAAAATCTTCAACTACTGAAGAGTAATAAAGACATGGATGCGTACAAAAAATTATTAAACAATCAATTCCCAGGCAAATTTTAATCCCTGAAATGAAACGTTCTGTTCAGATTTTATGGCGAATCTTTTTTATCGGCCTTGGGCTGGTATTTTTGCTTTTTGTAGCAGCTAATTTTGGATTATTTGGTAAAATGCCTTCCGTACAGGAGCTTGAAAATCCGGAAGCAGATTTGGCGAGTGAAATTATCAGTGCAGATGGTGTATTGATGGGAAAGTATTACTCAGAAAACAGAAGTGAGGTTAAATACAATGAAATCTCTCCAAATGCAGTACACGCATTAATTGTCACGGAAGACGAAAGATTCTTTGAACATTCCGGTATTGATGCTCAGGCATTAGGTAGGGTATTATTTACAGCCGGTACACAAGGAGGAGGAAGTACATTAACACAACAGCTCGCAAAAATGATGTTAGGCCAAGGAAGAGGTAATGTATTGGTGAGAGGTATACAAAAACTTAAAGAGTGGATTGTGGCTGTAAAGCTGGAGCGTAATTTTACAAAAGAAGAAATTATAACCTTGTATTTAAATCGTGCTCCATGGGGAAATGTTTACGGAATCAGAAATGCCTCAAGAACTTATTTCCAAAAAGAACCTTCTGAATTGAAAATTGAGGAAGCTGCAGTCTTGATAGGTATGCTGAAGGGCTTTATTTATGAGCCTATTCGTCATCCCAAATCTGCACTCACCAGAAGAAATGTAGTTATCAATCAAATGGTTGTTGCCAAACAACATTATCTGACACAGACAGAAGCGGATCGATTAAAACTAAAACCACTAATCACCAATTATAAAAAAATTGATGAAAACGTAGGGATTGCTCCTTATTACAGATCGGCTTTAGTGGCAG
>CANHLV010000020.1 GCA_947461495.1 Chitinophagaceae bacterium | reverse complement strand
TGTTGTTATCTCTGTCTTCTTGCGCCCAAACATTGTTTCCTCTTGTACTGTCTCTGTAAGCAGTTCCATCATAATTCCATAAAAGCGAAGTCGCATTTCCTGGAGCCCAAGTCCATGGATCAGTAACTAATGCATGAGCACCACCAGCATGTATAGGACTTTCAGCAGGATAAGGAATCACACGCATTGAAGCTGAAGTAACTACATTCGGTGATTGATTGGCTGCAGTACTATTTTGTGTGTTCTCAAAAACAACTTGCTCTTTTGATTTCAATTGTTCAAATTGCTCATAAACAGTGTAATTGTTTTTATCAATCACACGATTAGAAACGGCATCAACTCTGATTAAATAATGATCAGAAGTTTTTAGCGGAGCGATTTCAATCTGCCAAGTCAATCTGATTTCTTTATTGTTAATCGGCAACCAAACCAATTCAGCTGAAATATCAACATTAGAAACATTCAATTTTCCAAAGTATGTTTTTCCTAACACTTGCTTTACCGATACTATCTTTTCATTACTCAAAATTTGCTGATCAGCTAAAACAGTTGCTAATGCCTGAGTTGCATCAATTAATGGAGTTGCACTCGGAACATTAACCAACTGTTCAATTTGACCAACTCTTCCACCAGTTGCTGAAACAAGTGAACCATTTTTAAATGCCAATACCTGCATTTTATTAAAAACCTGAATGCCTTTAAATGTTTGAATAAGATATACCATTCTGATATTGGATTGTTCAATCAAATAAGTGCTGGACACATCCAGATTATTGTAATCATTTTCCGACAAACCAATTTGTTTCAAATTGGATTTAATAAGAGAAAGCGCAGTGTTTCTATCAGCTTGATTTATCTGTGCAAAACTGACAATTGACAATAGAATAGCGAAGACACTGAAAAGAAATTTTTTCATGTAAGTTGTTTGACTTTAATAAGTAAAATAAGAAATCTTAATGGTTTTAGAAGAAAGGCAGCGTGTAATCAGATGGTACAAATTTGGAAGTGCTAAATTAGAAATATTTTTTTGAATTAATTATGAAATTAGGTATTTTATGAATATTGAATAATCAGAAATTTAAAGGTTTAAATGAAGTCATCCCAATTAGATACCACGAGTGATAAAAGGGCAAAAATTATATCCTCCAAAAAAAGGCTTCTATTTCTGGGAACTCTTGTTTGTAGTATTCACTGCATTAGGAAATAATTCCTTATTCGTTTAATATGTTGATATCACTGCACTTTCAATGAATATATTTTCCATTGTGAAAATCATTTAAACATTTACTCCATATTTTTTTATAAATATCTTATAAATACTGAGAATTCAATATTACTTTCTTTTGAGAATATCCAACACCGTTCCATACATCACTTCGGTGCCGAGAGCCAGATCTTCATAAGACGCAAACTCCAAAGGATTGTGACTGATGCCGTCTTTGCACCTTACAAAAATCATCCCATAATCACAAACATAAGACAGCATTAAAGCATCATGAAAGGGACCGCTCATGAGTTCGGGTGCATCTAGTTGAAGTTGCTTACAGTTATTCTGAATAATTTCTTTAATCCAGTCCGCACAATATCTGGGCTCACTATTAGTATCTTCCTTAATGGTATAAGTTAACCCATGTTTTTTTGTGATGCTCTCGATTTTATCCATCAATTGTTTTTCATAACGATGGCGTCTTGCCAAATCGATATCTCTTAAATCTATTGTAAACTCAGTTTCTTCTGCAATAATATTTCGGCTTGCCGGAAAAACTTTTATAGTTGCAACTGTTCCTACTGTTGGATTTTCTTTTACCTGAGTTGCTATTTCATTTAGCGCTACGATAATTTCAGCAGCTCCTAATAAAGAGTCTTTTCTCAAAGGCATAGGCACCGAACCGGTATGACCTGCCTGACCTTTAAGGTTTACCGTTAGCCAAAGCGGACCAGAAATACCGCTCACCACACCAATTGGCTTTTTAGCATTATCTAAAACCGGGCCTTGTTCTATATGCAATTCCAAAAAGCAATAAATACTTCCTTCTTTATATTCCGATTCTTTAAATTTTGTAACATCACACCCAAAATCTATCAATGCTTGTTCTCGTGTGATTCCATCTTTATCCTTTCTGGATAAATCACCATCTTCCAATTTTCCTAAAATCCCTCTGGAACCGAATAGTCCTTTATTAAATCGCCATCCTTCCTCATCAGCAAAAGATACTACATCAATAGATCTTTCCGGAATAATTCCATTTTCTTTCATCTCCATTATTACTTCAATCGCACATAATACTCCTGCAACACCATCAAATCTTCCACCATAAGGCTGCGAATCCAAATGAGAACCCATCATCAACACAGGTAATTCAGGATTGGTACCTTCATAACGACCAATCAGGTTGCCAAAATCATCAATCCTTGTTTTCATACCCGCTTCCTGCATCCAAGATGACGCTAGGATAAAAGCCTCTTTTTCCAAAGAAGAATGAGCAGGACGACAAGTACCAGTCTCTCCTATTTTTCCAATAAGACTCATAGCTTCGAAATGAGCCTCTAATCTGTTTTTGTTGATTTTCACAAAAAATATTTTCTATAAAGTGATTAATGATCGTTTAATGGCAACCCTCTTTTTTGATATTCTATCCAGTTTACATATTCAGGTGCAACTCTTTTTTCTACCATCGTAATACAATTACTAACGGGACATACTAGTTGACATAAATTACAACCTACGCATTCTTCTTCTTTAATTGTATAATTGTTGTAAGGTTTTCCTAATTCTAAATTAATAGATTGATGCGAAGTATCCTCACAAGCTATATAGCATAATCCACAGTGGATACATTTATCCTGATCGATATTTGCAACATGATGATAGTTGATATCTAGATCTTCCCAATGCACGATATTTTGTACCGATTTCCCAATAAAGTCATCCAGCTTTTTGTAACCTTTCTCATCCATCCAGTTATTCAATCCTTCACACATATCTTCAACAATTCTGAATCCGTGTTTCATTGCTGCAGTACATACCTGAACATTGCTTGCACCTAGCAACATAAACTCAACTGCATCTTTCCATGTACTAACACCACCAATACCCGAAACAGGAACTTTATTTGTTACTTGATTTTGTGCAATGGTAGTCAGCATTTTCAAAGCGATGGGCTTAACCGCAGGACCACAATATCCACCAAATACACTTTTCCCATCTACATAAGGGTTAGGAACTAATGTATCTAAATCAACGCCGGTAACAGATTGAATGGTATTAATTAATGACAAGGCATTTGTACCTGCTTCAACTACAGCTTTACCTGTTGGAACAACGGAGTGTACATTCGGAGTTAGTTTTGTTATGACAGGAATTGTTGCTTTTTCCATTACCCATTCTACTACCATTTTTGCGATTTCAGGATCCTGCCCAACTGCTGCGCCCATACCTCTTTCTGTCATTCCGTGTGGACAACCAAAGTTCAATTCAAATCCATGAGCTCCTGTATCTTCAACTTTTTTTATGAGCTCATGCCAGCTCTCCCTATTGTTATCTGCCATCAAAGAGACAATCATAGCTCTATCGGGGAATAATTTTATACACTCTTCGATTTCCTTTAAATTAACTACAAGAGGTCTATCGCTGATTAATTCAATATTATTAAAGCCCATTACTTTATGCCCACCATAATTAACAGCTGAATATCTTGATGAAACATTTTTTACCTGCGACCCCAATGTCTTCCACACTACACCACCCCAACCGGCTTCAAATGCTCGGAGTACATTTATTTTTTTATCCGTAGGAGGTGCACTTGCCAACCAAAATGGATTGGGAGATTTTATGCCTAAAAAAATGGAACTTATATCAGCCATGGATTGTTATTTTGAGTTGTAAATTTTAAATTTTGGTTTCTCTGTGAGTTATGGAGATTTGTTGTTTGAGGTGTATTGTTTATTGTTTTTAACTTTTTACTTTTAAATTTTTACATTTTACTTAACTAGTCAAAAACTTCAGAATATCTGCCGCTCCATCCTTTCCAGCCTGCACTGCATCAACCACTTCTCTTCCTCCATTTACACAATCACCACCTGCAAAAACACCTTTCAAATTAGTTTGATTATTATTGACTTTCAACTTGCCGCCATTATTTTCCAATTGATTTGATGATACCAATTCTTGATAGGGCATTTGACCGGCAGCCTTAATCACCATATCTACATTCAATGAAAATATTTCTCCTGTAGCAACAGGCGATCTTCTTCCGCTTTGATCAGGCTCTCCCAATTTCATTTTTTCTACAACCATTTCATTTACTTTTCCATCGGCGCCTTTTATTTCTTTAGGAGCAGCTAACCATATAATTTCACATCCATCTAGTTTAGCGATATCCAATTCCACTTCCGTACATGGCATCTCCTCCTGAGTTCGTCTATACAGCATTGTTACTTCAGAAGCTCCCAGTCTTTTTGCCTGTGTTGCCGCATCTATTGCAGTCATCCCCATTCCAATTACTGCAACTTTATCCCCAACTGCAACTTTACTAAAACCACTGTTTCTGATTTCATAGATAAAACTGATAGCATCTACCACTCCTTCGATTTGCTCACCAGGAATATCCAACTTTCTTGCCAAACCTACTCCCATCGCTAAATAAACAGCGTCGTATTCTTTTTGCAAATCAGTCAAATGAACATTCTTACCCAATTCTTGCTCATACTTTATACTGATACCTCCGATTGATAAAATATAATCCACCTCATCTTTACAAAACTCTGGAGTTACTTTATAAGCAGCAATACCATAGGTCATTAAACCACCGCCTTGCTTTTCTTTTTCATAAACAGTTACGTCTATGCCTTCACGTGATAATACATGCGCACAACTCAACCCTGCAGGACCGGATCCGATAACAGCCACCTTCTTTCCTTTACTCTCTTTACGTTTAAACAAAGGCCATTTTTTTTGCATTGCCATCTCTGTACTATATCGTTGCAATTTTGCAATGGGTATTGGATCTTCATCCATCAAATTATATACACAAGCCCCTTCACATAATTTCTCCACCGGACAAACCCTACTGCAACCAGCGCCCATTATGTTTGAAGACAAGATTGTATGTGCACTTCCTTTTACATTATCGGTAGTAATCTGCTTGATGAATTTAGGAACATCAATACTCGTTGGACAACTTTTCATACATGGCGCATCGTAACAAAATAAGCACCTGTTGGCCTCTACCAATGCTGCATCTTTAGTTTCAAATGGAGGATGTATGTCTGAGAAGTTTTTTTCAAATTGCTCTTTTGAAAGTCTGTTTGACAGAATTGCCATAAGCTTATTTTATGTCTTTTATTGAATATAGTATTGTAATTATAATTGTGTGATTGCACCATAGGTTTCAGGCCTTCTGTCTCTGAAGAACTGCCATTTGCTTCTAACAGTGTCGATTAAGTCGAGATCAAACTCAGCAATCAATAATTCATCGTTGTTCTGAGATGCTTCTGCAAAAATTTCTCCTAAAGGATTTACAAAATAGGATGTGCCATAAAATTCTCCTAAGTTCCATGGGGCTTCTTTTCCCACACGATTGATGCATCCCATGAAATATCCGTTGGCTACTGCATGAGCAGGCTGTTCCAACTTCCATAAATATTGTGATTGCCCAACGGTAGTTGCTGAAGGATTATATACAATCTCCGCACCATTCAATCCAAGACATCTTGCACCATCAGGAAAATGTCTGTCGTAACAAATATAAACCCCCACTTTGGCATATTTTGTTTGAAAAACAGGGTATCCCAAGTTGCCGGGCTTGAAAAAAAACTTTTCCCAAAAACCACCCGTATGAGGAATATGATTTTTTCTATACTTTCCTAAATAAGTTCCGTCTGCATCAATCACTGCTGCTGTATTATACAAAATCCCTGCTTGCTCTTTTTCATATACAGGTGCAATAATCACCATGTTATATTTTTTCGCATAGGCTGCAAGTCGCTCCGTAGTTGCACCCGGAACAGTTTCAGAAGAAGCATACCATTTAGGATCCTGACCCGGACAAAAATAAGGGGTATTAAAAATCTCTTGAAAGCAAAGTATCTGAACTCCTTGTTCGCCTGCCTTCTCTATTAATGGAATATGTTTATGAAACATCGCTTCCTTGATCTCTTCAATGGTTCCCTCTCCTTCTGTTAAAGGCAAACTCATTTGAATTAAACCTGACTTTATTATTCTTGGCATCTTATTTTAAATAAGGTTAAATAATCTGACTTACTTTATTTCTTTTGATGAACTGTCCGTATCCTTTTTCTACCAGACAATTATTATTATCAATGGCAACTTTTCCTCTCAACAAAACAGTTTTCACTTTACCTGTGATGTTCCATCCTTCATAACCGCTGTAGTCCACATTCATGTGATGTGTGCTTGCGGACAACTGATGTTTTTCGTTGGGGTCTATAATTACAATATCTGCATCACTACCAACGGCGATGGTTCCTTTTTGAGGAAACATCCCGAATATTTTTGCTGCATTGGTACTTGACACTTCAACAAATTTATTAAGCGTGATTTTATTTTTCATCACACCTTCACTAAACAATAACTCCATTCTATTTTCTAATGCAGGATGACCGTTTGGAATTTTCGAAAAATCATCTTTACCCATCAATTTCTGCTCCCACGTAAATGGACAATGATCTGTTGCAACAACTTGTACTAAACCTTGATTTATTCCTGCCCACAATGTTTCCTGATCTTTCTTTTCGCGAAGCGGCGGACTCATCACCCATTTAGCTCCTTCAAAATTATTTTCGTATAAACTTGCGTCCAATATTAAATACTGAATACAAGTTTCAACAAATATTTTCTGATCTCTTTGAGTAGCATCTCTTACTGCATTTAATGCCCCTTCACAAGTTAGATGCACGATATAACCTGGGCAACCGGTATAACTGGACATGTCCACAAATCTAGAACTAGCTTCAGCTTCAGTAATTTCAGGCTGTGAAAGATAATGATACAATGGCGCCAACTTCCCTTCGCTCTTATGTTTCGCTACTAAGAAATCAATCATATCTCCATTAGTAGCATGTACATTAATTAATCCACCATGCTTTTTTACTTCTTCCATCAAACCAATCATCTGTCTGTCATCAATCATTAACGCACCTTTATAGGCCATGAATGTTTTAAAAGAAGTAATGCCCTCCTTTTCAATCATGGTTTTGATTTCGGCTTTAGTATTTTCATTAAAATCTGTAACAGCCATATGAAAACTATAATCACCTAATGTATTCCCATGAGAACGGCCACGCCATTCGTCTAATGCTGACTGTAAGCTGCTGCCTTGTTTTTGAAGAATAAAATCAATTACCGTTGTAGTACCACCATATAAAGCTGCTCTCGTACCAGTTTCATAAGTATCGCTGGAATAAGTTCCCATGAAAGGCATTTCCAAATGAACATGCGGATCAATGCCACCTGGCATTACCAATTTTCCGGAAGCGTCAATAATGGTTTCGGCTACAAATTTTAGGTCTCTACCAATGGCGATTATTTTGTCCTTCTCAATAAACACATCAGCAACATAATCATCCGTTGCAGTAACTACTCTTCCATTTTTAATTAAAACAGACATGATTTATTTTTTATTTTTCATCATAAAATAATAAAAGAAGCCACTAACACCAAAACCTACAAACCATGCATAATTGTATAAATGACTAATCCATTCAGGAAAAATAGAGGCATCAATAACTTTTATTTGCAATAAAAATCCCGGCACGTTTGGAATTATGCCCATAAATAATGCCACAATCGCACTTGGATTATATCCTTTGTTGTAACTATATACCCCATCATTCTTATACAAATCTTCTGCAATCAAAATTTTCTGTCTTATGAAAAAATAATCCACAATCATAATACCTCCAACCGGCCCCAATAAGCTGGAATAAGCAATCAGCCAGGTGAAAATATATCCGTTTGGATCTGCTATTAATTTCCAGGGGAAAATCAAAACACCTATCACGCCGGTAATATATCCTCCTGTTTTAAAATTAATTTTATGCGGAGCTAGATTTGCGAAATCGTTAGCAGGACTTACAATATTAGCAGCAATATTGGTTGCAAGTGTTGAAATCAAAATTCCAATCATGGCAAAACTAACCATGATTTTGCTATCAAATTTTCCTGCCAACTTTACAATATCCCATTCTGTGTGCCCATATATGATTGCGGTTGATGAAGTAACAATAACACCAACAAAAGCGAAGAAAGTCATTGCAGTAGGCAAGCCTATCATTTGTCCTTTAACCTGTGCCTTTTGTGAAACCGCATATCTCGTAAAGTCTGGAATATTTAAAGATAAAGTTGCCCAGAACCCAACCATTCCCGTTAGTGCCGGAAAAAAATAGGCAAAGAAATCAGAAGTTGTTTCAAATTTGGAAGGTTGACTTAAAATTGGACCTAATCCCTTCGCTGCCCATATTGCCCAAAGTAGCAAAGCCAATGCAGCAATCGGCAAAAAGAAAGCTTTAAAGACGAGTAATTTTTTTATACTGTCAATACCTTTATGAACAATAAACATGTTTAAGAGCCAGAACAGTAAAAAACAAATCATCGGCAAAGCCTGTGGAAACAAAGAACTGTTATCGATTTCAGCCAGTGATGGATTCCATGCTCTCAACAAATTATAAAGTGATGAACCGCCTATCCAGGTTTGAATACCAAACCATCCGCAAGCTACAATTGCTCGAAGCATGGCAGGAATATTAGCACCACTTGTTCCAAAACTTGCCCTTACAAAAACAGGGAAAGGGATTCCATATTTTGCTCCTGCATGTCCATTTAATATCATTGGAATCAAAACAATCGAATTCCCAATAAAAATAGTGAGTATCGATTGCCACCAATTCATACCGCCTTCAATCAAAGAACTGGCGAGCATATATGTTGGAATGCATAAACTCATGCTGATCCACAATGCCGCATAATTCCAAGCGCCCCATTTGCGCTGATCCCGCTGAATCGGAGCGAGATCTTCATTAATCAAAGAATGATTGGACATAATAAATTATTTATTGATTTTAAATAACATGCTCATCCGCAATTTTAATGGCCTCACTTATAATCGCCAGACCTTCATCTATCTCTAATTTGGTAACACACAATGGCGGCGCTACAAAAACATAGCCCCAACGCACAAACGTATACATACCCAACTCTCTGATTTTAGCGGCAACCTTATTCATCACCGTCATTTCTTCGGGCTTTGCATTGAAAGGAGCCATAGGTTCTTTGGTGGTTCTATTTTTTACCAGCTCGATACAACCCAGCAACCCGGTTGTTCTAAAGTTACCAATTGAAGGGTGTTGATTCATCAAATCCTTCATTCTTTCTTTAACATATTCTCCCATAGCAGCGGCATTCTCAATCAATTTTTCATCTTCATATACTTTCAATGTTTCTAATGCAGCAGCACAACTCACTGGATGTGCAGAATAAGTTAATCCCAACGCCAATACCGTATCATCATATTTTGCAGCAATTTTATCAGATACCATCAAGCATCCGAAAGGAAGATAACCACAGGTAAGGCCCTTAGCCATCGCAATCATATCAGGTATAATACCATGATTTTCAAAGCCGAACCATTTTCCTGTTCTTCCAAATCCACTCATTACCTCGTCGATAATCAACAATATTCCATGCTTATCGCAAATCTCTCTTACAGCTTTTAAATACCCAACAGGATATTGCAAACATCCTGATGAACCAGATTCTCCTTCAAGTAGAATTGCAGCTATTGTTCCGGGACCTTCATAAGCCAGCATTCTTTCCAATTGGGCAACTGCTTCTTTCAACAAATTTTCTTCTCCATATTCCCAACGATAAAAATAAGGTAAATCAAAATGTACGAAATTAGGAGCCTGCTGTGCATCTACAGGAATCCTGCGCGGATCACCACTTGCTGAAATTGCTCCAATTGAAGCCCCATGATAGGATTGATATCGACTTAATATTTTGTGCCTTCCCGTGTAGAGTCTTGCTAACTTGATAGCATTTTCTATAGAAGTTGCCCCACACAAAGTAAAGAAAGCTTTGTTCAAATCGCCAGGACAAATCTCTGCCAACTTTTTACCCAACTCTCCTCTTACCTTAGTTACACAACTAGGAGTAACATAACTCACCTCTTGCATTTGCTTCATAACAGCATCGGTTATACGCTGATTGCCATGACCGATATTTACATTCATCAATCCCGAAGAAAAATCAATAATTTTATTGTCATCATAATCATAGAGATAAACTCCTTTGGCATATTTAACCGCAATAGGATTTTGTCTTTTTTGTTTGCTCCATGAAAACAAAGTATAATCTAAATTCTGTTGTACTATTTCTTTTGATTCAGACATGTTGGTTGATTAGTTTTTTAATTTTTACTTTTCAATTTTGAATTCAGCTCTTAACTCATCCAGTTTACACCTGCTTCAGGATTCCATTTGGTAGTGCTCTTTTTCAATTTCGTCCAGAATTCGATAGAGCTTTTACCAGTAATATCTCCTACTCCAAATTTACTTTCATTCCAACCACCAAAAGAGAAAGGTTCTCTTGGAACAGGCACGCCTACATTAACACCAATCATACCAGCACTTGCCCTATCGATAATGTATCGCGCCATACCTCCATTTTGTGTAAACACGCTGGCGGCATTACCATAAGGATTTTTATTTTCAATAGCCAGTGCTTCATCAACCGTATTGGTGCGCATGATGCTGATAACAGGTCCAAAAATTTCTTCCTGTGCCACCGACATCTCAGGTGTAACATAATCAATTACTGTTGGTCCTACATAAGTACCATTTTCTTTACCCGCTACTTTTATGTTTCTTCCATCTACCAGGATTTTTGCGCCCTGCTTTTCAGCTTCGGTGATATATCTTTCTATACGCTCTTGAGATTCTTTGTTGATAACAGCTCCGAGATTTTCGCCCGGAACAACCTTTCTCGCTTCTTCACAAATTTTATCAATGATATGATCCACATTACCCACACCAATCATAGCACTTGCCGCCATACAACGCTGACCCGCACAGCCACTCATAGAAGCAGCAACATTCTGTGCTGTCATGGCAGGCATCGCATCAGGCAATACCATTAAGTGATTTTTTGCACCACCTAAAGCTAGACACCTTTTATAATTCGAAGTGGCTCTTTGATACACTATCTTAGCTACTTTGGTAGAACCAACAAAAGAAACTGCTTCGATTTCGGGGTGATCACAAATTGCTTCCACAATTTCAATACCACCATTTACAATATTAAAAACGCCATCTGGTAATCCAGCTTCTTTTAACAACAATGCAATTTTAGCACTACTCAAAGGAACTTTTTCTGATGGTTTTAATATCATACAATTACCTAGTGCAATGGCATTGGGTATAGTCCAGTTTGGTACCATGCTTGGGAAATTAAAAGGGACAATAGAGGCTACAACGCCAAGGGCTACATGCTCCGTTCTGCATTCCACACCCTTGCTCACTTCCAACACTTCGCCTGTAACGAGCTGTGGTAAAGAAGTGGCGAACTCGGTTAACTCAATACACTTTTCAATTTCTGCAACTGACTCTCCGTAGGTTTTACCATTCTCCTCGCTACACAATTCTGCAAGTACTTTGATGTTTTTTTCAAGCAAGGTTTTATATCTGAAAAAGACTTGTACTCTTTCTTTGATTGGCGTTTTGCTCCATGCAGGGAATACAGCCTTAGCAGCAGATACTGCATCATTCAAATCTTTTGCATTAGACAATTGCAATTTAGAGAGCTGCTCCCCATTAACAGGCGAGATAACATCCATTGATTTTTGTGAAGAAGCATCTACAAATTTTCCGTTGATATAGTTTTGAGTTGAAGGATATTTCATGTGTTAATATAGTTTGTTTTTGGTCACAAGTTATAGCCTTTATTATCATTCTCGGTTGGTATGAACCAACTCTTATGGCTATTTCATATGTTATTGTTTGATATTTATAATTTTTACTTTTTACTTTAAATTTTCCATTTTTACAGTTATTATCAATATAAACTACAATAATTTTATTTTTATTGATAAATATAGCATTATTTTTTATTTTAGCTATCTTTTTACAAATTTTTGGAAATGAAGCACCAACATTCAAATACTTTGGACTGTCTTGATTTTGAAATACTTTCTTGTTTGCAGGAAGACGGCAGAATGTCCTTTACCGTTATTGCTGAAAAGTTGAAAGTTTCTATTGGAACAGTTCGTACCAGATTCAATAAAATGATTGATGATGGAACTATCAATATCATTGGCCGTGTAAACCCCGACAAAGTAGGATTCAGATGCTATGCACATATTGCAGTGTTTGTAAGACCGGCTACTTTAAAAGAGAAAGTAGCCAATAAAATCAGTAAGTTACCCGAAGTGAGTTTTCTAGCAATGACTTCTGGCGATTATGATTTGGAGGTAGATGTGATGTGCAGAGACAATAACCATCTTGTAGATTTTGTAAATGGTATCAGTAAAATTGAGGGTGTAAACCAAACTAAAACCACCATCTATTTTAAAGTCTACAAATTTGCCCAACCCGATTTGATGTTACTGAGGGGGAAGTGAGTAACCACAAACAAAAAACAAAAACGCCGGTCTGAGACCGGCGATTTGATGAATGTGACCGCGTTAGGAGTAACCCCCTATCGCTCAATATGTTGATACTACTGACTTTCAATAAATAGCTACTTTCCTTGTGAAAATTATCGGAAAAACCTTCACTTTATCTACGGAATGGCTTACTGAATGTTCAAGAACTAACGCTAAGGTAGAGAAAAAATGGATGTAAAAAACTTTGTGATGAGGAATCATTTTACAGCATTCAGAAACTCAATCTGAGATAAT
>CANHLV010000019.1 GCA_947461495.1 Chitinophagaceae bacterium | reverse complement strand
GGATATTTTTTTAATCCTTTTACAATGGCTTCAATAAACAAAGGAGTGAAAGTAATTTTTTCACCCTCGCGTTTTTCAAATTCCTTCTTTACTCTTTCTCTCCATAAAACAAGGTTGGTAACATCACATTCCACAAAGCTGGTAACATGCGGACTGGTATGTTTGCTGTCAACCATGTGCTTGGCAATCAGTTTACGCATACGATCCATCTCAATAATTTCTACATTTCCGCCGCCTGAATAACTTACAACAGGCGTTTCTACTCTTGGAGCAGGAGTTGGTGCTACAACAATTGGTTGTGAAGCTGGTGCCGCAGCCACAGGAGCTGTTTTACGACCACCATTAACATACGCTAGAATGTCTTTTTTGCTAACTCTTCCATCCTGACCCGTGCCCGGAATATTTTCCAGCTCAGCCATGCTGATGCCTTCGCTTTGAGCAATGTTTAAAACCAATGGAGAATAAAATCTAGGTCCGTTTTGAGAATTTGATGGCTGTTGAGTGGCAACAGGTTGGAATGGAATTTCTTCTATTATTTTAGTGGCTTCAACTAGTTTTTGAGGAGCCGGTGCAGCATTGTTGTCAGAAGCACCAGCAGCAACTTTTATCTTAGCAATTACAGTTCCAATGGGAACTACATCATTTTCATTGTATAAGATGGCTTCGATGATACCTTCAGCTGTTGACGGTACTTCGCTGTCTACTTTGTCAGTAGCAATATCCAACACCGTTTCATCCATTGCAATTTTATCGCCGGGTTGTTTGTGCCATTTTAAGATCGTGGCCTCCATGATACTTTCGCCCAGCTTTGGCATGATTAAGTCTACTAAACTCATATGTTTGATAAATATAGTTGAATGAATAATCGCAAATGTAAGTAAAAAGCCTTAGTTGAAAGGAGGCGATTGCCATTTTTCAACAGTATCTTTAAATTTTTCAAGAAACTAAGGTTTATATCAGAACGAGATTTTTTTTAGCCCTATTTTATTCGTCATTTGTCAATATTTCTGATTTATTATTTGATGATTTCAATCGTTTATTTATTTTGAATTATAAATTCTCGCATTAAATTCAGTGCATTTATAGCTGTAAGTTGTATGTTTTTTTGCCGGTCAAATCTGAAGTGAAATAATTTGGTAACTATTTTTTCTTTACTGCCCACTGCCACCCAAACTGTACCAATAGGTTTTTCAGGAGTGCCGCCACCAGGACCCATGATACCGGAAACAGCAATGGCATAATCCGTATTCATTTTAATTAAAAGCCCATTAATCATTTCTCTTACAACTTCTTCACTTACCGCTCCATAATTGATTAGCGTTTCATTTCTAACACCTAGTAAATTCTCCTTTGCCTGATAGGAATAGGTAACCATGCTGCCATCGAAATAAGCCGATGACCCAGGGATGGCAGTCAGTAAATGTGAGATATAGCCTCCTGTACAACTTTCTGCAGTAGAAATGGTTTTGTTGGTTTCCATTAGAAGCCGACCTACAACTAATTCCATTGGCGCATCCTCATTGGTGACCAAAAAATCTTTTACTTCTTCCTGTAATTGTTGAAAGTGGTTTTCAATTTCTGTTTCTGTTTTTACTTTATCATTTCCTGAAGAGGTGAGTCTTAGTCTTACGATTCCATAATTTGGTAAATAGGCCAATTTGATATTAGAGGGGAGTGCAGCTTCAAATCCTTGAATTTTATCTGCCAAATTTGATTCGCCGATTCCGTAGGTTACCAAAGTACGATGACAAATAAAGGGTAGTGTAAATATTTTTGAAAGTTCAGGGATAATGCTTTCTTCCATCAGGCCTTTCATTTCATGAGGAACGCCAGGCATGCTCACAAATATTTTTTTATCTTTTTCAAACCACATGCAAGGTGCTGTGCCTCTTTTATTGAGAATTACTTTACAAGTATCAGGCACTTCAGCTTGTTTGCGGTTTCTTTCGGTTACAGGGCGTTTGTGTATGTTTTCAAATATATGAATGACATTATCAAGTGCTTCCTGACTCACAATCATTTTTCCATTGAAATATTCACAGAGCAGGGGTTTGGTGATGTCATCGGCTGTAGGACCCAATCCACCAGTAATCAGGATTACTTCTGCTTTTTCGGATTCATCATCAAGCGCTTTCCAGATTTCATTCCAGTCGTCGCCAACAGCTACTCTTCTGTTGACTTTGATTCCAGCTTTGTTTAATTCTTGTGCCATCCACGCGCTGTTAGTATCAATAACCTGACCGATTAGCAATTCATCTCCGATAGTAATGATGGAAACCTTTATCATGATTCAAAATTAATTTAATTGAGTTGGGTTAGTATATAAATTTCAAAACAATATTTTGGGGAATTTGTTTTATCTGAATTATGAACCAATTGATTTAATTTCGTCACTCAAAAAACTTTTTATGAAACAACAAGATTTTAAAAATCATTCCCGATTAGCTCCTGCAGCTTATTACACAGGTATCATGTTTGGCTTAGTCGTATTTATAGTTTCTATATTTTGCTGTAAATGTATGAGTACTGGCAATTGTAGTTTGATGTTGCCATTTCTTTTCTCTCTAATAGGAATCTCGTTGATTTTTTCAGGTTGGTATGCAAGAATGTTTGCATTGAGAGCTCAAGACAGAGCCATCAGAGCTGAAGAAAATCTTCGTCATTTTGTCTTGACAGGTAAGTTACATGACAGCAGACTCAGCTTATCTCAGGTGATTGCCTTAAGATTCGCTTCTGATGATGAATTAGAAGCATTGGCCAAAAAAGCAGCTGATGAAAACTTATCTGCCAAGCAAATTAAAGAGCAGATTAATAATTGGAGAGGTGATTATTGGAGGGTGTAAACTTTATGTTAGTTGTTTATTGTTTGTTGTTTATGGTTGAACAAACGAACTAAACAACAAACAATAAACCACAAACATTAATTATGTACACATCCCAAACACAAATACGAATCCACTACGCGCTTACCGATCAAATGGGCGTTGTCTATCATGGGCATTTTGCTCAGTTTTATGAAATTGGCAGAACTGAAGCGATACGTGAGTTAGGGTTTACTTACAAAGACATTGAAGCCATGGGCATCATTATGCCTGTTGTGGATATTCACTTAAAATTCCTGCATCCTGCGAAATATGATGATTTGATTACGGTAAAAACTATCTTGAAAGAAATGCCAGTGCATCACAAAATTGTATTTCATGGTGAAATATACAATGAAGGAGAGCAGTTGCTTAGCATGGGCGACATCACTCTCTATTTCATGGATGCAAAAAGCATGAAGCGATGCCCCATGCCTGATGTATTAATTGAAAAATTGTCTAATTATTATTGAACTTACTTTCCTGCAATGCCATCTACACTGGCTTTACCTGGTCCTAACAGTAAAATCGAAATATATCCACATAGGTATAGTGCAGCGCTGCTGCCATCTCCAGCGAAATCCCAATTATGAGCTTTGCCTAAAGCTACTGCCATGCAAATAATTAAAGGTATTGTCGCCACTCGAGTAAACAATCCAAGTACAATAAACATAGCACAGAAAAATTCGGCAAATATTACAAGTACTAATGACACTGTACTACCCATTCCCATGAAATTCATAAAATGTGATTTCATTTCTGCAAACTTAACCAGCTTGCCATAACCATGATACATCATCAAAATTCCAAATCCAATTCTTAATAAAAAGGTAGCTGTGTTGAAAGCGTAATCAGGGCAAGTGATAGAAAGTAGTTTTTTCATTCTGGAGTTTTTAATTAAGTAAATCTGTATTTCTAATACGATTTTAAAATTAAGCAATTTTTTTTTATCAGTATCTTAACAGCGAGTAATCGTTAGTTTTATTTTCTTACATCTGGTTTGTAATTCGTTCTAATATTGACAATATAAACTTAACTGCATTCCTTTAACTTTGCAATGTTTAAAATACCATCGAAAACATGATTAATAAAAAACTGCTATTTGGATTACTCTTTTTCTTTTCTATTTCATTTTCAATTGCACAACCAACACATACTTATACTGATAAGGAAATACAATTCAAACAAGCTTTTGATTATTTTTCAACAGGACAATTTTTGTTGGCATATCCCATTTTAAAAGAAGTTTATGCTGGATTACCTGCTGCTGAAAAATCAAATCACACCTACCTATATGATGATGTGAGTTTTTATTATATCATTACCCAATTAAGCCTTATGATTGCTGAGGGTGAATACATGGCAACTGATTATATCTCAACCGTAAATAATGAACCCAGAAAAAGACAAATGAGTTTTTATTTGGCACATTACTATTATCTTTCAGAGGATTATTCAAATGCAATAAAATATTTTGAAGAGACTAAATTTGAAAATTTAACCAATGAACAAATTGCAGATGCGAAATTTGAAAAGGCCTATTCATTATTCAATGAGAAAGAATTTTCAAAAGCTTTGCCATTGTTTAATGAAATTAAACAGCTTGAAGAAAGCAAATATGTAATACCTGCTCATTATTATTATGGTTTTATTTCTTTTTATAACAAAGACTATGTAAATGCACTAAATGCCTTTAAAAAAGTAGAAACTCATCCTGATTACAATGCTGTAGTTCCTTACTACATAGCAGAGATTTATTATTGCAAATCACAAAAAAAAGAAGCTTTAGCCTACAGTGATAGCGTACTTTCTTCAAAAGGTGGTTCTTTTTACAAGAAAGAATTACAGTTGCTAACTGCTCAACTTTATTTTGAAAACCAGGATTATAAAAAAGCCCTACCTTTTTTTGAAGATTATGTAAACAAAAGCCAGAAAGTTTCAAAAGAGATAATGTACGAACTGAGTTATTGTCATTATAAAAATAATAACAATAAGCAGGCAATAGAAGGATTCAAGCAATTGAGCAATGAAAAAGATTCGATGGGGCAAAACAGTATGTATTTACTTGGGGAATTGTATTTGAAAGCCGGTGATAAATCCAATGCAAGAACTGCATTTCAATACAGTGCATATAATAGCAGTAATCCAGAACAACAAAGAATTTCAAAATTCAATTATGCCAAGCTTTCTTATGAGTTAGATTATCAGGATATAGCCTTATCTGAAATTAAAAAATATTTGAATGATTATCCAGGATCTGATTATGACAATGAAGCCAGAGAAATCATGATCAGTTTATTGGCAAATACCAACAATTTTGATGAAGGATTGAGTTTGTACAAAACGCTTTCCAAGAGTTCAGCTGCAGCTCAAAAAGTTTATGCCAGATTGCTTTATGGTAAATCAGTTCAGTTGATAAACGAACAAAGGCTTGCTGAAGCAGATGATTTATTGAATTTAATTCTTGCAAATAATAATGCAGGAATCATTTCATCTTTTGCTAAATTCTGGAAAGGAGAGATTGCATATAGACAACAACGTTATACTAATACACAAAAATATTTAATTGAATATTTAGATTCAAAAGCGCCATGGCAAGGTGAAGCCAATGTGAACAATGCAAACTATACTTTAGGTTACAGCTATTTCCAACAGGAACAGTATAAAGATGCATTGCGTTGCTTTGAGAAAATATTTGTTGATGTGAAGCCAGGATCTACTATGTTACAACAGGATATTTATTTAAGGGTAGCAGATTGTTATTACGCGCAAAAAGATTTTGTGAAGGCAGCAAGCATGTATGATATGATTTTCAGTAATAATTTTTCTCAGGCTGATTATGCTATTTATCAAAAAGCGATGATTGCAGGCATTAAATCCGGCACCGATAAAATAAAACTACTGAATTCGCTTTTGAAAATGTATCCTTCGAGTTCTTTGAATTTAGATTGTCAGATGGAAATAGCATCCACATATATGGCGGATGAAAAATTTGCTGATGCTGTACCATATTTGAATGCGGTCATCAATGCTGCTGATGCTTCAGGGCTGAAGCCTAAAGCAATTGCAAAACTTGGCCTTGCTTATTACAATAATAATGATAACAAAAATGCATTGACAGCCTATCGTCAGCTCATTAAATTATATCCTCAATCTGAAGAAGCAGCTGAAGCAATGGCAACCATTAGAGATATTTTTCTTGAAGAAGGTAAGCCAGAAGCTTATGTGACTTTGATGAAAGAAAATGGCATTGTCATTGCCGTGAATGAAGCGGATTCATTGAGTTTTATCACGCCATTCAACAAACATGAAGCTGGAGATTGTACGGCCGCTATTCCGGGCTTTTCCAATTATATAAATGGCTATTCCAATGGTGCATATATAATTGATGCGAATTACTTTAGATCTTTGTGCTATCAAAAAATAAAAGAATTCAATCAGGCGATTCTGGGTTTTGAATATGTAAACAATCGCGGTGTCAGTAAATTTTTTGAAGATGCTACCTTACAACTGGCTAGGATTTATTATTTTGAATTGAAAGATTATGCCAATGCCAAAAAATATTTTGAGTCATTAAGAGCCAATGCTGTAAATCCTGAAAATCAACTCGAAGCATTAAGAGGTTTAGTGAGGGTATATTACCAGTTGAAAGATTATTCAACCGCTAATGACGCTGCTATGGAATTGGCTGGCAGAAAAGGTGTTAGTACAGATGATAAATCTATAGCTGCTTTGGTATTAGGAAAAGCTCAAGCAGCAGGAGGTGACACTGCAAAAGCGATCGAATCATTTAAAGTGGTTGTACCTATCAATAAATCGGCTTGGGGAGCAGAAGCAAGATACGAACTAGCATATGCTTATTATAGTCAGAACAATTTAAATGTTGCCGAAAAATACGCCATGTCGGTAATCAAAGAAACTGGCTCTTATGATAATTGGGTAACGAAATCCTATATTTTATTGGGTGATATTTTTATGAAACAAAAAGATTATTTCAATGCAAAAGCTACTTATGAAAGTGTTGCTAATAATGCCGACATTGAAGCGCTTAAAATTGAAGCACGCCAGAAATTAGAAGCCGCCAAAGCTGAAGAAAAAAAATCATCCAAAATCAGTAACTAATCCCTCACATGAGAACCATTTCAAATTATAGCACGATGAAGAAAAATTTCAGCTACAAAATATTAATGCTGTTTTTATTTATTTTGATTTTTTCAACAGGTTGGGCACAAAATGATACTTCAGAACCTCAGAAAATAACCATTATATCTGCTTATAAACCAGTATTACGAACAGCAGCCAAAATGAATTTTTCTGGTTCAAATCTCATTGTTGATACCGTAAAAAATATTTTGGCATATAATATACCATCACAACATTTGGTATATGCGTATCAACCAATTTCATTAAAACCATTATCTGTAGAAAATGACACCCTTATCAGAACAGGTGATCGTTTTGCAATAAAAGCGGGCTATGGAACTCAATCAATGCCTTATTTGAAAGCCGCTGCAAGCTTTGGTGATGGTGAAACTTCGATGATCAATTTTTACGGAGATTATTATTCTGCAAAAGGAAAGATTGCTAATCAGGATTTCTCACATTTGCAATTAAAAGCCAATGGCAGTTATTTTCTTACCAGTAACGAATTGTATGCTTCTGTAGGTTTTAAATCCAATCAATATTATCAATATGGTTATGATCACAATATTCATACTTACAGTAAAGATTATGTAAGCAACCATTTTCAAGATATCGCCTTGTCGGTAGGTTTCAGAAATACGGCTGAAAATGCAACTGGCATTCACTATGATCCGCGTTTTAGTGTTGATATTTTCAATGCCAACAAGGATCTTTTTGAAACAACACTTAAAATTGAATTGCCAGCCAATAAAAAAATAAATGATTTATTGGCTGTAAAAGCAGCATTGGATTTCGATTTGACCCATTTTCAAACCAAAAACTTTATTCCCAATAATATCAGTTTTAACAATAACGTAATTTCTTTTAACCCTTCGTTATTGTACAAAAATGATTTGATTAAAGTTAATGGCGGAATTAAGCCAGTTTTCAATAACGGAAAATTCTTGTTGCTTCCAGATGTGTATGGAGAGATGGCATTTATTAAAGAAAAGTTTATGTTACAGGCCGGATGGATAGGTAAGGTGACCAAAAATACATATCAGCATTTAACCGACATTAACCCATATGTTGGTAATATTTATCAACAAACCAATACCATCGAAACAGAATTATACGGAGGTATTAAATCTTCATTGGGTAAACATATTCTTTTCAGTGCGAAAGTTAGTTTTATTGGGTATAAGGATTTTCAGCTTTTTTATAATGATACATCATCATCATCGGATGGCAGAAATTTTCTTGTCTCAGATGAAAAAAATATGGGTAATTTCAGGTTACATGGCGATTTGAGTTATATCATTCGTGATAAATTCAAACTTACCGGAGGTATTGACTTCAATGGTTATACGGGGCTAGAAACCAATGCCAAAGCATGGAATACTTTGCCTGTGGAAGCCAATGCCTCATTAAGCTGGAATCCATTTAAAAAACTTACTGTTAAAAGCGATTTTTATTTTTTTGCCGGAGGGCACTATCTTGAAAAAGGAAATGTTGCCAGGAGATTTGATGGGGCTGCAGACTGGAGTTTGGGTTTTGAGTATAAGATTAAGAAGCAGTTTGGTGCTTTTATCAATCTAAATAATATCTTTGGTAAAAATTACGAACGCTGGCATGGTTATCCTGTTTATGGTTTCAATGTGTTGGGCGGACTATCCCTTCAGTTCTAAAAAAAAAATTTGCTGATGGAATCTTTAATTGAGAATTTTTTATTGCGACACAATCATTGCCCTTTGCCCAAAATAGGTACGCTGGAACTAAAAGAAAAAAGCGCACAATTACAAACGGGAGAAAATATCATAACTGCTCCTTATCCATTAATCACATTATCAAAGAAAGAAAAATCTGCCCATTCGTTTATTTATTTCATCGCCCGAAAAAAAGGAATTGATGAGGCAAGAGCGACTCAGGAATTAATTGAATATTGTCAGGAAATTATCAATCTAGATCATCGAAAAGAAATAAAACTCAATCATACAGGAAAGTTTTACATAGACCATGACGGTACATTGAGCTTCAGGCAAGATGAAATACCAGATGAGTTTTTACCAGCTATTACCATTCAAAAAGTAATACATCCCAATTCGGTACACAATGTAAGAGTAGGAGACAAAGATCATACTAATGATTTTATGAAAAATCAATTGAAGAAATTTGTCGCCATAAAAAAAAGTACATGGTGGATTTGGGCAATATTGCTCTTATTAATTTCCTTAGTAGCGATTGGTTATTATGTTAAGTTTAATAAAGTGGACGAATCTTTTGGAAATGGTTCAAAAGTGAAATCTGTAACAGAAATAAAAACTTACAGGGCCGTCGATTAAATTCCCAATTATCATGATTCAATATACAACTTGTCCGATTTGTAACAGTTTAGCTATTGCATATGTTCATGATTCTATTGACTATACTGTAAGTAAAAAAAAATTCTCAATCTGGGAATGCCATAATTGTTTTGTCAGATTTACTCAGGATGTTCCTTCACAACAAGAGATTGGTCCTTATTATAAAGCTGAGGCATATATTTCTCATACGGATACCCAAAAAGGATTAATCAATAAAATTTATCATAAGGTTAGAAATTATACACTGAAATCAAAAAGGAAATTGATTCAGCATGAAACCAGTTTATCAAAAGGAAATATATTAGATATTGGTTGTGGTACAGGTGCTTTTTTAAATGAAATGAAATCGGCAAGTTGGAATATAACAGGTTTAGAGCCGGACAAGAAAGCATCTAAAATGGCTTCCAAATTATATGGAATCAACACACAAAATCCGGAAGTTCTTTTTCAATTGCCCAAAAACTCATACGATGCCATTACGATGTGGCATGTGTTGGAGCACGTACATCAATTGCATGAATATATTAAAGCTTTACACGACTTAATAAAAGATAATGGAAGCATCTTCATCGCTGTACCTAATTATACATCATATGATGCTTCTCATTACAAAGAACATTGGGCTGCTTATGATGTACCCCGACATTTATTTCACTTTTCTCCTCAAAGCATGGAAGCGCTTTTAAATAAACATGGATTGAAATTGAAATCCATACAGCCAATGTGGTTCGATAGCTTTTATGTGAGCATGCTTAGTCAGCATATAAAATATAAAAGAGGAAACGTCATCATAGCATTTATTGTTGGAGTACTATCAAATATTGATGCCTTTTTCAACAAAAAGAAATGTAGCTCGGTGATTTATGTGATAGAAAAAAAAGTTCAATAGGTTTAATAGGTTCAAGATGTTCAAAAGGTTTCATAATCTAATCGAAACCGTTTAAAAAATAACGAGGCAGCAGCAATAATTCTCTAACTTATTGAACTAATTGAACGTTTTGAACCTTTTAAACAAATCTCTCATGACCAAAATCGAACTTCTAGCAGAGCTCTCCGAAAACACATACGTCACTCTACGTCCATCTTCAGTTGCCGGCATTGGCGTATTTGCGTTGGTAGATATTCCGAAAGGTCAGCGTGGTTTGTTTTCAAGAGATACATCTGAATGGATAAAAATATCAAAAGAAGAGATAGCTGCTTTGCCGGAGCATAGTCGGTTTCTAGTGGAGAATTTTTGTTTGTTTGATGAAGAAAATTATTTCGTTCCGGAATACGGATTTAAGATGATGGACTTAGTGGTGTATTTGAATCATGCTGATGAACCCAATATTAGGTCCATTAATGAAGGAGAAGATTTTGAAACGTTGAGGGACATAAAAGCGGGAGAGGAGTTGTTTGTGGATTATGGGGAGATTGTTGAGGAATAATTTTCGTTTGGCGTTTGGTCGCTTCGCTTGTTTGGCGTTTTTTGTTAGATGACCTAACGCCAAACCCCAAACGCCAAACAAAAAGCCTAAAACTCCAACGCTTCAACAATTCTCCTAAAAGTTTCCTCATCCGATAATTTTTCAGGAATGAATTTTTCGCCGATAACTTTTTCGTAAAGCTCAATATATCGAGTACTGATTTCATTAATCCAGGATTCACTCATTTCCGGAACGGTTTGTCCTTCCTTGCCCATGAAATTATTTTGAATCAGCCATTCTCTTACAAACTCTTTGCTTAGTTGTTTTTGTCTTTCGCCATTGGCTTGCCTTTCATCAAAACCTTCTTTGATAAAATATCTTGAAGAATCAGGCGTATGAATTTCATCCATGAGATATATTTCATTTCCAATTTTTCCGAATTCATATTTGGTGTCTGCGAGTATCAATCCTTGTTTGTCGGCAATGGCTTTTCCTCTTTCAAAAAGTTGAAGCGCATATTTACATAAAGTTTCCCATTCTTCTTTTGTTGCTAAACCATTTACAATAATTTCTTCGCCTGAAATATCTTCATCATGTCCTTCTGATGCTTTTGTAGAAGGAGTAATGATAGGCATCGGGAAGAAATCATTTTCTTTCATTCCATCAGGCATTGCCGCACCGCATAAAATTCTTTGTCCAGTGTTGTATGTTCTCCAAGCATGTCCTGTTAGTGTACCTCTTACCACCATTTCGATTTTGAAAGGTTCACATTTGCGTCCGATACTGACATTTGGAGCAGGAGAGGATATTAACCAATTTGGACAAATATCGCTGCAAGCAATTAGCATATGAGCTGCGATTTGATTCAGCACTTGACCTTTAAAGGGTATAGGGTGTGGCAAAATAACATCAAAAGCGGAAATTCTATTGCTGGCAATCATCACCAACCATTGATCTTTAATCGTATAAACATCTCTAACTTTTCCTCTGTAATATTGGGTTTGTTCGGGGAAATTAAAATCAGGCATAGTGTAAAGTTATAACACTGTTTCATTTAATACACGGTTTATAATATTAAGATTTCAACATCTGTTTGAAAATTAAATTTCGGTAACAAAACTACATTTCTTATTTTGCTCCACATTAAAAACCCAAAACAACCAAATATGAGAAAAGTCAAAAGCTTTTTGGTTGCATTTTTGTTGTCCAATATCTTTATTATTGGAACTAACGCTCAAAATGTAACCATCAGCGGTAACGTTAAAAACAGCCAGTCTAATGAAAATTTATCAGCTGTTTCAGTTGCAGTTAAAGGTGCCGCGCAAGGTACTTTCAGCAGCGACAAAGGTTCATTCAGTATTAGTATAAAATCATTACCAGCAACCATTGTATTTTCATCAATTGGTTTTGAAACAAAAGAAATGGTAATATCTGATGCTGCAAATAAACTATCAGTTAGTTTGAATCCTGCCAGCACACTAGGACAAGAAATTGTCGTTTCTGCGTCTCGTGTTCCTGAAAAAATTCTGGAGTCACCGGTATCGGTTGAAAGAATCAGTGCAGCCAATATCAGAAATTCTGCAGGCGCAAATTACTATGACATCTTAAAATCATTAAAAGGGGTTGATATCACAACCGCTTCTTTAACTTTTGCTACACCAACAACACGTGGTTTCAATTCAAGTGGTAACACTCGTTTCAATCAGTTGGTTGATGGTATGGATAACACGGCTCCAGGGTTAAATTTCTCTGTTGCTTCTATTATCGGTTTGAGCGAAATGGATATCGATAACATGGAATTACTTTCAGGTGCATCTTCTGCTTTATATGGATCAGGCGGTATGAATGGTACTTTGTTGTTAACCAGCAAAAATCCATTCAAATATCAAGGATTTTCTGTTCTAGCTAAAGAAGGTGTGATGCATATCAATGGTGGAGAACAGGATCCATCTCCTTATCATAATTTCAGTGTTCGTTATGCGAAAAAAGTGAATGATAAATTTGCATTTAAAATAAATGCTGAATATATATCTGCTCAAGATTGGTTGGGATATGATTATAGAAACTATGCAAGAGCTGCTACAGGCGGAAAAGTTATCGCTGGTACAAGAGCTTCTGATCCTAATTATGATGGTATAAATGTATATGGTGATGAAACCACTACAGATATCAGACAAATCATCAGAGC
>CANHLV010000018.1 GCA_947461495.1 Chitinophagaceae bacterium | reverse complement strand
CAATTGGTTATTACGTTAAAGAAATTAAATAAGTTAGATGAATACAGGGCATTAACCGAAAAAGTTCTGGGTTGGACCATTGATCATATGCAATCGAAAAATGGATATTTCTATTATCAAATCAATAAATATATCACGTCAAAAATACCTTACATGAGATGGTCTCAGGCATGGATGTTTTTATCGATGAATGTTTATCTATTACATTTTTCAACCCCAAAAGAAACTGATTAAAAACTTAGTAAAAATGAGAATCTGGTTCGATTTATCCAATTCGCCACACATTAATATGTTTCATGACATGATCAGGGATCTTGAATCTGATGGACATGAGATTATTATTACATCAAGGCCACTTGCCAACACCGTTCAATTATTAGACCAGCGAGGGCTTAAACATACCATTATTGGTGAGCATTATGGTAAAAATATTTATAAAAAGATGTTTGGGTATCCGATTCGTGTCATGCAATTGAGGTCTTTTCTTAAACATAAAAAAATTGATTTAGCCGTTTCACAAAGCTCATTTCATTCCCCTCTTACAGCATGGCTGTTGAGCGTTCCTTCAATTTATACTAACGACAACGAACATGCGATGGGAAATAAGCCGAGTTTCCTGTTTGCCTCACAAATATTAATTCCTGAAAATTTAGCAGTTGACAAAGTGGCTAAATGGGGTGTTGCTGCCAAAAAAGTCATTCAATACCCCGGGGTAAAAGAAGGCATTTATTTATGGAGTAAAGGTGAGCAAATTCAACAGGAAAGAAAGCTGAATACAAGTGGGCAAATTGCTATTTTCATTCGTCCTGAACCCCAAACCGCTCAGTATTACAAAGGCAAACAAAATTTTCTGGATGATACTATCATTGAATTAAAAGACAAATACAGCATTACTGTATTGCCAAGAGATAAAAATCAATCTGAACATTACTCTCAAGCTAAATTTACAGGTGTTCATGTACCTGAGAAGCCTATGGGCTTTGATGAGATAGCTGCGAAGTGTACAGTATTTATTGGAGCAGGAGGCTCAATGACAAGAGAGTTAGCCATTTTAGGAATTCCTACTATTTCTGTTTATCAAGATGAATTGTTGGATGTTGACGGATATTTATTAAAGCAAGGTTTAATGCTACATGAGCCTTCATTAAATTCACAAAAATTGGAACAATTTATAAATAGTTTGGAAAACCAGCCTCCTTCTCTTGAATTGATGGACAAAGGAAAACAAGCTTATGATTTATTTAAAAAACAAATTTTAAAATTTAAAAAACAATGATAAAAGTTGCTTTAATTGGTGCCGGCAAAATGGGTATTTCGCACCTTTCAATTTTAGGAGCCCATCCATTGGTAGAAATTGTTGGCGTAGCTGATACTTCTAAAATTGTGAATGACGTATTAGAGAAATATTCAGGAATGAAAACGTTTACTGATTACAAGAAAATGCTTGATGAAGTAAAGCCTGATGCCGTTTTTGTATCAGTACCTACTAAATTCCATGCTTCTTTTGTTGAAGATTTGCTTAATCGGAACATTCATGTATTTGTAGAAAAGCCATTCTGTTTGAATGCGGCTCAAGGCGAGAATCTTATCAGATTGGCCAAGGGAAAAGGTTTGGTTAATCAAGTTGGCTATCACAATAAATTTGTTGGCACTTTCGAAGAAGTGAAAAGATTAGTCAATAGCGGTGTTTTGGGAGAGCTGAATCATTTTATTGGCGAGGCATACGGACCAGTTGTGATTAGAAAGAAACAAGAAACCTGGCGTTCTGATCCGGAAGAAGGTGGTGGATGTTTGATGGACTATGCTTCACATGTCATTGATTTGATTAATTATCTGGTATCTCCTATTACCAAAGTGCATGGTAGTTTATTGAAATCAATTTATTCAACACAAGTTGAAGATGCTGTTTATGCATTACTGGAAACGAGTAACCATGTGAGTGGTGTTTTGTCTGTAAACTGGAGTGATGAAACACACCGAAAAATGTCTACAGGTATCACCATCATAGGTTCAAAAGGAAAGATTATTTCTGACGCATCAGAGTTAAAAGTGTTTTTAAAATCAGATGATGTTCCTGCAGGATATTCAAAAGGTTGGAATATCAAATATGTAACAGACCTAACTCATGGTGTTGATTTCTATTTGCGAGGTGAAGAATATTCTGCACAGATTGATTACTTTATCAATGCAGTAGCAGGTAAAGGACCTAATGATAAAAATTCCTTTGAAAGTGCCTGGAATACTGATTATGCAATCTCTTTAATCAAAAACAAAAAAAATTAAGAAAATGGATAGAATATTATTTGGAGACAATCAGTTTTTTGCCGTGAATCATATTTCTGATGAAAAGTCGAGAGCGCAATCCATTAAATTCAAGGAAGATAAAACCATTCTGGATACCATTGACATATCCAGAAACTTAGGTGTTGAAACTTTCATGTGTACCACTCACGACAGGATTTATAATATTTGTGATATGGTGCGTGCTGATCCTGATAAGTATAGTAAGTTCTCAATTTATCCTTGTATGCCTTATGCACATAAATATGCTAATGCAGTTACTGAACTTGGCATAATGGGTACTATCAAACATTACGTACCGGGTAATTTTTTTGGATCAATTTTCAAAGGAGGTATGGCTGTCGTTTCGAAAGATTATGTTTCCATTATGGAGTTGCTAATAGATGCCGAAATGAAAATGTTCAAGAATATTAATACGCCCGTAATATTTTTACAAAATGTAATTACGGATTTGTTACTCGGCTTGAATATGAAAGATATTTTAAAAGCCTATCATGATTATGTGATTAAGAAGTACAATGCAGAACCCGGATATATCACCATGAACATGCCAATGTTATTAGATAAACTTGAAAGTGTTGGTATAAAAAACCCAATCATTTGTTCATCTATAAATAAGGCCGGATTTAGGATGTCGGGAGGAATGGAATTATATGAACATACCTTAAAGACACGTCAGCTGAGAGCCATTGCCATGCAGGTATTGGGAGGTGGTGCCATTCCGGCTAAGGAAGCATTAGCCTATGTATGTTCATTGCCTAATGTAGCATCCATTTTATTTGGCGCTTCATCCAAACAAAACATATCACAAACCATTTCATTAATCAATGAATTTGATGAGCAAAACCGGAAATTAAAATAACGCTATTAATAATATTCTTAAACAATTCTGTAATTATGAAGATAACGATCGTTGCGGGAGCCAGACCCAATTTCATGAAAATCGCCCCAATTATAAAGGCAATTATTCGACATAATGGTGAAGGCAATAGCATTTCATACCGATTAGTGCATACAGGTCAGCATTACGATAAAGCCATGAGTGGAGATTTCTTCGAGCAATTGGGCATACCTGACCCTGATGCCAATCTGGAATGTGGAGGAGGAACACAGGCCGAACAAACTGCGGCTATTATGGTCAAAATTGAAAAAGAATTATTGGCTCACAAACCTGATTTGGTATTGGTTGTTGGCGACGTAACATCAACGATGGCTTGCACCATCACAGCAAAAAAACTATGTATCGATGTGGTTCATGTTGAAGCGGGTATTCGTTCGGGTGACATGACGATGCCAGAAGAAATAAACAGAATGGTTACAGATTCAATATGTGATCATTTTTTTACGACCAGTGAAATAGCAAATCATAATCTATTGGCTCAACAAATTGATGAAAAGCGTATTCATTATGTTGGCAATACAATGATTGATACATTGTATGGAAATCTTGAAAAAATCAGAAAACCATTTTTTTTCGATGAAAAGCAATTGAAAACAAATGATTACTTCATGCTTACGTTACACAGACCATCAAATGTAGACGATCCCGTAAAGTTAAAATCCATACTTGATGCGGTGATTGGTTCCACAAAATCAGTTCCCGTTGTTTTTGCCGTTCACCCCAGAACAAAGATCATTTTAAATCAGCTTGACGTTGTTTATGACAGCTTACAACTCATCGACCCACAAGGCTATTTGGAATTTATTTATCTTATTAAAAATTGTAAAGGAATTATTACAGATTCGGGTGGTATTACAGAAGAAGCCACTGTTCTGAACATTCCTTGTCTGACACTTCGAAATTCAACAGAAAGACCTGAAACCATTACACTTGGTACAAATGAACTGATTGGTGATGATATGGTTAAATTACAAGATTGTTTATCATTAATTTTAGAAAATAAATGGAAAAAAGGCAGTATTCCTTTGTATTGGGATGGTAAAACATCAGAAAGAATCATTGAGATACTTTTCCGTTTATATGAACACAAATAATTAAAATATGAATACACAATTCAAAAGATACCTTCAATTGAATTTGATTTTTCTTGACTTGATCATCCTGATTTTTAGTTTTATCATACCAAGAATTTTATTTCACAATCGAATTTCTGCCGCATCAACCTATGCCTATGTTATTTTTGGTACTTATTCATTGCTTTCCTGGGCAATATTTTCATCGATACTCGGCACGTATACTGAAAAAATAATTTTACAGTTTGAGACCTTCACCAAAAGAACACTTCAGGTTTTTTTATTGTGGATTATTTTTATTTTATTGTATTTGTTTTTTTCAAGAGAAGTGCAGGTATCGAGGTTTTTTGTGATTTCGTTTATCATTGCATTTGCCTGTGGTATTTTTTTCAACAGATTTCTGTATGTAGGAATAAGAAATTATTTTAAAACAAAGGACTATCTTGTTAATAACGTTCTCATTTTGGGATACAACGATACGGCCTTGAAACTTTCTTCATATTTTGAGCAGGAGTCTATAAATACTAATTTAATTGGATTTATTGAAGACGAGGAAAACGTCAAGGAGCTTACCCACTACCCTGTCCTTTCCAATATTAAAAATTTAATTCAAATTGCAAAGGATTATGATGTTCAAGAGATTTATTCAACCATTACACCTGAACAAAACAGTTATATTTATGAGTTGATGAGTCAGGCTGAAAATGAATGTATACGATTTAAGGTAGTGCCGAATTTATCTCATTTTTTCAGCAAGCCGGTTATAGTTGATTTCATCAGAGACTTACCTGTTTTATCGCTAAGAAGTGAACCTTTGGAAGATGTAGGCAACAGACTTAAAAAAAGAATTTTGGATTTGATTGTAAGCAGCTTGGTTATTGTATTTATTTTGTCGTGGTTGATTCCTCTGGTTGGGTTGTTGATTTTTATTGAATCTAGAGGTGCCATCTTCTTTTCACAAAAAAGAACCGGTAAAAATAACATGCCATTTAATTGTTTAAAGTTCAGGAGTATGAAAATAAATAAAGACTCAGACTCCATCCAAGCGACAAAAAATGATCAGAGAATTACGAAAATTGGCAAGTTTCTTAGAAGAAGTAGCCTTGATGAATTCCCTCAATTTATCAATGTTTTTAAAGGTGAAATGAGTTTGGTTGGTCCAAGGCCTCACATGCTGAAACATACAGATGACTATTCTCAAATTGTAGATCAGTATATGATCAGGCATTTCCTTAAACCAGGCATTACCGGATGGGCACAAATAAATGGATTCAGAGGAGAAATCACAGAACCTAAGCAGATTAAATTAAGGGTACAAAATGATTTATGGTATCTTGAAAACTGGAATATTTGGTTAGACATAAAAATACTATTTTTAACAGTCTACACAATTATTAAGGGAGATAAGCAAGCATATTAATAACAGTACTTTTTAATGAAATTATTCAATACCGATTTTATACTATCTGACAGGCGGCACGGATGGATTGATTATGACCGGGGCATCAGTATTATTCTGGTTACTTATCGTCATTGCTATGAAAGCATGGAAAAATCAGGTTTGAATATGCACGAATATCCTTGGCTTGAATACATTAATGTTTTTTTCTTTGGGTTTAGGATGCCATTATTTTTCATTGCTTCAGGAATGTTTATTTCAGGTAGTATGAAAAAAATTGGGTTGCAACCTTATGTTCTGAACAGAATTAAATCAATATTATACCCATTATTGGTTTGGGGTATCATTCAAATCTCATTGCAACTGATCTTTTCAGATTATACCAATTCTAAAGGAGAAGTTGATTTTCACAGCTATATTTATCTCATAACCTATCCAAGGGCAACTGGACAGTTTTGGTACCTTAATGCGCTATTTTTTGTAGGTGTTATTTATGCGGTGTTGAAATCAGTATTCAAATTTACTGTCAAGTACCAAATTGCAATTGGAGTGATTTTTTATTTCAGCTGTAGTTATTTAATCATTCATGATATTAATGTGGGTGCCATTTCTGATATCCTGAAGTATTATTTGTTTTTTGCAATCGGAGACGCGATTTCTGATTTTATGCTCAGCCACAAAACTGCCAATTTATTTACATCCAGAAAATTCATAATCCCTTTGCTGATTTTATTCATCATCATACAATACATCTTTACCCAAATCAATATAAATAATGGCAGCAATTATTTTGTTGAAAATAAGATTCCCATTTTTTTTCTTCTAGTGGCGCTGGTGGGTTGTGCCTTGTCTATAGCTGTTTCTTTTTCCTTAAAAAAACATGAAGCGCTCAAATTCATAAGAGTCATAGGATATAATTCAGTTCATATTTATTGTCTTCAGATTATTGTGATGTCTATATCCAGATTGGTTTTTATTAAAATATTCGGCATTTCAAACGTTCCTTTACTTGCTTTCTCAATATTATTTATGGGTTTATTCGTACCCATGGTTGTATACAACGTTTGTTTGCGAATGAACCTATGGTGGTTGTTTACATTAAAAAAGCCTGAAGCTGAAATGTCAGCAATTTTAGGCGATTCTTCGTTAAAGTAAATTTACTTTCTGGAAAGAAGATGCTGTCTCATCAATAAAAATGAATTCCTTTAATAATTGAGTTTAAACTATAGCTGAATTATTAAAAAGATCAATTTTTATAAAATTTTAGGAGATGAGATTTTTTTCCAACTTTAATTTTTAAAAAATAATAGCCTGTTTGAATATTATCAACTGGTATACTAAAAGTTGATGAATAATAGGCATTTTGTTTTTTTATCAATTTTCCGGTAATGTCAAAAATTTCGAATTGATAGATTGATTTTTCAACACTGCTTGCTTTGAAGTTTAGATTATTACCAACAGGATTGGGATTTATTTTATAAGTATCAGAAGAATCTTTTGTCAATCCATTTTCATTTGTAAATGAATTTGTGGATTTAGTGCAACTTACAGTAGTAGCATTAATGATGATTGAAACCGTATCTAAATTGCCAACGCTATCTTTGACTCTGATAGTGTAAATATTAGGCAAAAGATTGAAAAAAGCGGAGTCAGCCCCATAAGGATAATTTGAAGTTGATGTTGTTGTGCCGTTGATTTTGTAAATTCTGAATTTATAAGGCATATATCCTCCATCAGCTCTTACAGACAAACTTCCATTAGATGCACCTGCACATGTTTGGTCTGATTTATTTACATAGAATATTTTCAAAGGTTGGTATATGAGCATTGATTTGTTAACAAGGCAGCCATTTGCATCTTTTACTTTAAAAATATGATTTCCACCTAAAGATGTAAGAGTTGAATTTGTTTGAAATGATCCATTGTCTGATGCATATGTGTATGGAAGAGTCCCACCACTCATACCGCTAATTGTAATAGTTGTAGATCCGCCATAGGTTGATATTGCCGCACCTTGTGTAAGTATGGGTTGGCTGAGAACTGTAGGTTGGGTAATATTTACAGAAATAGTTACACTAGTTCCTGCAGAATCTCGAATTGTGTAAGAAGTTGTTCCTGCTAATTGATTGAATAAACCAGTTCCTGTATATGGCATTATACCACCCGAAGCTGATATTGAAACAATAGAAGTTCCACCATTACATGCAATTGGGGTGTTGCTGTAATTTGCAATCAGCTGATTAGGTTGAGTAATGGTAATTACACTTGTTGCGATACAACCATTAGCATCTTTCACGTAAATGGTATCTCTGCTTGCAGGTACTCCTGTAAAAATATTTGTGGTTTGATAAGTACCGCTGTTTAGTTTGTAAGTATATGCTCCTGTGCCGCCAGTTGCAGTTACCGTTATGGAAGTTGTACCTCCGTAAACAATTATTCTTCCAGCGGTTACCGTTGGGGTTATAGAAGTTGGTTGTGTTATGTTTATTGTAGCTGATTTAACGGAACCCACAGCATCAGTTACAGTATAAGTATAATTACCAGCAGGAACATTGTAACTGCCTGTTCCGGTGTAAGGTGGTGTACCTCCGGTTGCCGCTACATTTACCAATACTGAATTACCATTACAAGCTATAACCCCTGAAGCCGTAGCAGTACAATTTAGTGTTGTAACGGGTTGTGTTATGGTAATTGACTTATTTATCAAACAACCCTTTGCATCCTTTATGGTAACAATATGAGAGCCCGCAATTATATTGTTAAATATGTTGGAAGTTTGAAAGACGCCATTATTGAGAGCATATGTATAAGGTAAAGTACCACCTGTTGTTGTTGAGGTAATTGAAGTAACACCACCATAAGCTGCGATTACGCCAGAGACAACTGTTGCAGCAAGTGCTGTAGGTTGGGTAACTGTTATGCTAGTACTATTTGTCACACCGTTAGAGTCGGTAACAGTGTAATTATAAGTACCGGCTGCAACAGTAAACGTTCCGGTTCCTATATAAGGTGCTGTTCCTCCTGTAGCTGATACATTTACGACTGCTGAACCACCGTTGCAATTTATTGGTGAGGTAATGGATGCTATTGCGGTAAGAGCAGATAATGGTTGTGTAATGGTTATCATATTGGTTACTACACAATTATTAGCATCTTTTACATAAATAGTATCTCTGCCTGCAGCAACAGCAGTAAAAATATTGGAAGTCTGATATGCTCTGCTATTCAGTTTGTATGAGTATGCTCCTGTTCCTCCAGTGGCAGTAACAGTAATCGTGGTTGTACCTCCATAAACAATAATTCTTCCAGCGCTGATATTAGCTATTAATGCTGGTGGTTGCGTAACTGAAATCGTTGCCGTTTTTACAGATCCTACTGCATCTGTTACAGAGTAACTATAGGTGCCTGCGGCTACTGTAAAAGCACCTGTTCCGGTATATGGAGGAGTTCCACCTGTAGCAGCCACAGTAATGGTAGTTGTTCCTCCATTACAACTTATGGCACCTGATGCAGTTGCAGTGCAATTAAGTGTACTGGCAGGCTGAGTTACTGTAATTGTTTTTGTCACCAAACATGCTTTCGCATCTTTTGTGTATATTGTATGATTACCAGCTGCTATGCCTCCCAAAACATTTGTCAACTGATAATTCCCATTATCATGTGCATAAGAATATGGTGGCGTACCACCTGTTGCGGCAACTGTAAAAGTTGTAGTTCCTCCATATGCGGCAATAGTACCTGTAGTTACTGTTGCAGCAAGTAAACTGGGCTGGGTAACCGTTAGACTAACAGAATTTGTAACACCATTAGAATCAGTTACTGTGTAATTATATGTACCGGCTACTACAGAAAAAGTTCCGATACCGGTATATGGGGCCGTGCCTCCTGTTGCAGCCACATTAACAACAGCAGTTCCTCCATAACAAATAATTGGAGTTGCAACAGTTGCAGTTGCTGTTAATGCAGATAGTGGCTGTGTAATGGTAAACGTATTAGTTACCACACAATTATTAGCATCTTTCACATAAATGGTATCTCTGCCTGCAGGCACACCAGAAAAAATATTTGAAGTCTGGTATACTCCGCTGTTTAATTTATAAGAATATGTTCCAGTACCCCCTGAAGCAGTAACGGTAATAGTTGTTGTTCCACCAAATACAATAATTCTGCCTGCAGTACTGTTTGAAATTAATGCGGAAGGCTGTGTGATGGTTAATGTTGTTGTTTTTACTGAACCAACAGCATCTGTTACGTTGTAAGTGTAAGTTCCAGCTGGGACCGTAAAATTTCCTGTACCCGTATAAGGTGCTGTACCTCCTGTTGCAGCAACAGTTATTGTAGTAGTACCTCCATTGCAAGCAATTATATTTGAAGCTGTTGCAGTAGAATTAAGTGTGCTAGCGGGTTGGGTTAGAGAGATTGTATTTGTTTTGGAGCATCCTCTTGAATCCTTTACAACAATATTGTGAGTACCGGCACCGATATTACTGAAAATATTACTGGTTTGAAATACACCTCCATTAATTGCATAGGTATAAGGAGAAAGTCCACCACTGACATTAGAAACAGTAAGTGTTGTTTTACTACCATAAACAGAAATAGTCCCGGCAGTTATTGTAGACGCAATAGCTGTGTATTGTGAAACTGTTACTGCGACAGTTGATGCGACTCCGTTTGAGTCTAAAATTGTATAGTTGTAAGTACCTGCAGTTACTGTAAAAATACCCGTACCTGAATATGGTGCCGTACCACCGGTTGCTGTAACATTTATAGTAGTGGTAGCGCCATTGCAAATGTTCAAAGCCGCAGCTGTAGCAGTTGCTGTAAGTGGCGCGGCTGGCTGAGTAAGTGTAACAATAGATGAAGTTATGCATCCATTAGCATCTTTTACAAAAACAGTATCAACTCCACTTGGCACATTGTTAAAAACATTAGAAGGCTGATAAGCACCATTATTGAGTTTATATGTATACGCTCCCGTTCCTCCTGATGCAGTTGCTGTTAAAGAAGTTGTACCTCCATAAGTAATAATTCTGCCAGAAGCTAAATTTAAAATAATTGCATTAGGTTGTGTGAGTGTTATCGTTGTTGATTTTGTAGCACCTGTCGCATCAGTTATCGTAAACGTTCTAGTACCACTAGAAGCAGAAAAAGTACCAATACCAGAATAAGGCAATGTACCACCTGAGCCACTAACCGTTACATTTGTTGTTCCACCAAAACAAGATATAGAACCAGGAACAACATTAATTGCCAAGGGTGTTGCTGTTGCCTGAAGTTCATGAATTCCGGCATCAGGGATTTCAATAACAGGGTTACCAAAAAAATCCTTGGTCAGACCAACATTAATGCCCAAATTGATGGCCGGCGAGTTAGAGATAATTGTATGTATCCAATTCATTGGATTCATGCCAGAAGTATCAGTAAAAATTTTAGATGTAGTTATTAACTCACCGGTATTCAGTGGATTACCTGTTGAAGATCCTCCAGTAAATCTGTATAAATTATTTCTGTATTTAATTTTAGTTCTGCTGCTTGGGTAAGTTAATTGTGTCAATCCATTGTCATTCCAAATAATATTATTTCTGATGTCGTATAAAGTATCGGCAGTTACCCCGGCATCAGTAGCATAACCGAATACTTTAGGAGATGAAGGGAAATAAGCGGGATCACTTGGATTTCGAGGATAAGATGGCCATGCACTCCATGTTAAAAAGGATTGTCCGTCACCAAGTACATCTTTTCCAAAATTTGGGCCGGTGTGTCTACTATTGTTATTTTCAATAATAATATTATTCCAAAAATGAATCCTCGCTGCTGTACAAGCAAATGTACCTGTAACATTCACATAAGAAACTGTAGAGTTATTGATAAACTTATTATATGCAAAAGTGTCATCATTCGGTCCATATTGAGTGCCGGCATTCTGCCCAAATTCCATGGCACCGGAATTATCAAAGAAAGTATTGTAAATAATCAAACTGCTGTCAAAGTCGTTTATCGTTTCGAGTCCGCCACCAAGCTTTCCCATTGAAGAAGAGTTTGGATTGGCATATGCCCAGCTACCTTGTATGAGGTTGTTTTTTATCAAATATTTATAACCTGATGGCTGTAATGCATCTGCACCAATATCATTGATCCCTATGGTATCTCCGCAACTTTTGAAATTGGTAAATGTGTTATTTGAGATTTCGATTATTCTTGCACAAGATCTGATTCCATAGCAGGTATTGCTAAAATTACAATTTGTAACTTTTATGTTGTTACATATACTGGCATTACTTTCCCCGATCATAAATCCGGAACAGGTAAATGCTGCAGAGACTTTATCATTGATAGGAAATCTTGTGTCGTTGATTTGAAGATTATCAAAATAAAGATACCCGACATTTTTAAAATTAAATATGTATCTATTTTTGGGAATGACCGTGGTTGGGTTAGGGTATAAAAAATTAGGCTTTGCACCAGTACCATAAGAAGTAAATACAATAGGATTGTTAGCCGTGCCTGTTGGAGATGAGTATCCTGCTACACCATTCCACCATTTCACGATACCGAAATCATCATTTGTGTTTCCAAATCCTGCAATGAATACATCGCCGCATTTGAATAGAAAAGTATCGCCTGCAGCTGCCCTATTTGGAAGTGCACCAAAAGGACTAACACCATTAGCAAATTTGTGAAGATTTAAAATTGTTTTCCATGGTGTAGCACTATTTTGTGCCTGCGAAACTGTGTTCGCATCATTACCGGTTGAGCTGCTGAAATAAAATTTTCTTGCAGAAACCTCCATGAAAAACAGCAATAATGTAAATACCAAAAACAAAAACTTTATTCTCATATATCAATTAAGATAATAAGTTGACTAATTTATTAAGTCTTCTTTAACGGGGGAAATTAGTTTAAAAGGGTGTTTTTGGATGCGATAAAGATAATATCTAAAAATGTGCCAAACAGCAGATATTAACATTTTAATTGGGGATGTTCAAAACTATGCTATATTTTTTAATTTTCAGGATTATGTAATCAACTTTTTTTCAAAAACTGAACTATTTTTTACTTTGTCTAACTTTTACATAAGAAAAACCAATTAAGACTCAATTTTGCTTTACGTAAGAGTATGAAGAAAGTTAAGTGGTACTGAAGAAAAATTAGTAAAAATATTTGGCTGTTCGAGTTGAGAACACGTAATATTGCGATATTGCAATATTGCAATATCGCAATATTGAAACATTGAAACATTGCAAATCGAAAAACCTAATTGCCTACATTAATAACAAATCCCGGCTACCTAAGGCAACCGGGACTTAT
>CANHLV010000017.1 GCA_947461495.1 Chitinophagaceae bacterium | reverse complement strand
ATTTAGTTTTGGGAACTGATAGTTTGGCTTCAAATGATCAGTTGAGTATCATGGCAGAAATCAAATTATTGCAACAGCATTTTCCTCATATTTCTTTTATCGAAATGCTGAAATGGGCTACCTGCAATGGCGCCAGGGCTTTGAAGATAGATGATGTGTATGGCAGTTTTGAAAAAGGGAAAAGGCCGGGTGTGGTGTTGATTAAAGAGGATTTGAATTGCGGTGTAATATCAATCTGATCATAAAGTATTTTTACTTTTAATTGTTTTGCAAAACAAAATCTGTGTTTAATTTGGTATTTCACAGTTCTCGGTTTTTCCAAACCATTTATACCTGTTTTTAGCAATGACATCATAAATTATATTTCTCATAAAAGCAGGAATGAGGATAAAGATGTATAGCAATCTTATAGGTCCGTTCAGCTTCTTTACAACTTTTAATGCTGCCGTTGATCTGAAAAATAATTTCCCATTTTCAATCAGTATAAATGAAGTGAAATTTTTTTCATTAAGGCGATGCTCAATTAAAACATTTTTACCTTTTTCACTTTGTAATGATGCGAATTTAAAAATACCTTTTTTGTCATTTTTGATTACAAACCGAATGGAATGATTACAAAGATTGCAAATGCCGTCGTATAATATTAAAGGGGAATTGGTCATGAGTTTGATGCTGGATATGCTGGATAGGCTAGATATGCTGGATATGCTGGATATGCTGGATATGCTGGATATGCTGGATATATTGGATAAGCTATAGCCAACACAAAACAACATATCGAATTAAACCATTAAACCGAACCCCAAACCCCAAAAAATTTCCCCTTTGGTGGCTTTTAAACCAACATCGTCACTGGATTCTCAATGTATTTTTTCAAGGTTTGAAGGAAGCTTGCTCCTACAGCGCCGTCCACACTTCTGTGATCGCAACTTAAAGTTACTTTCATCACATTGGTTACATCAAATTTGTCACCCTTTTTAACTACAATTTCTTTGATACGACCAACTGCTAAAATACAACTGTCTGGTGGGTTGATGATAGCTGTAAATTCTTCAACATCCATCATGCCTAAATTTGAAATGGTAAATGTGTTACCCGTAAATTCCGCAGGTTGTATTTTTTTATCTTTTGCCTTTGCGTACAGACTCTTTGTTTCTGCAGCAATTTGTGACAAAGATTTTTGGTCCGCAAATTTGATAACAGGAACAATCAATCCATCAGGCATAGCTACCGCAGAACCAATATGTATATGATGGTTCTGACGGATATAATCTCCCATCCAGCTACTATTTACATCAGGATGTTGACGTAAGGCTGATGCACAGGCTTTGATGATCATATCATTGAATGAAACCTTTACCGGACTCACTTCGTTGATTGCTGTTCTTGCTGCCATCGCATTGTCCATATTGATTTCCATGTTCAAGTAAAAGTGAGGAGCACCAAACATGCTTTCACTTAATCTGCGAGCAATGGTTTTGCGCATGGAAGTCAATGGAATATCTGTAAATCCCTCTGTACCGGCAGGCATGAATGGCATTGCCGCAGGAGCAGCAGCTTTTGGAGTGCTTGGTGAAGGAGTATATTGATCAACATCTTTTTTTACGATTCTGCCACCATCACCACTGCCCATCAGAGCTGCAATGTCAATTCCTTTTTCAGCAGCAATTTTTTTGGCTAAAGGCGAAGCTTTTATTCTGTCATCTCCATTGGCAACTGGAGCCGCCACAACAGGAGCCAGTGTTGGTGTTTCAGCAGCCGGAGTTGAAGCAGATGAATCTTGTTTAGCAGGTGCAGTGGGAGCGTCATTCAACAAAGACTGAAATTCTTCTCCTTCTTTCCCTATTACAGCCAATATGCCTTCTACTACTACTGCGTTGCCGGCAGCCACTCCAATATGAAGTAACACACCTTCATTATAACTTTCCAGTTCCATGGTGGCTTTGTCTGTTTCAACCTCAGCCAATACATCTCCTGGTTTAATTTTATCACCTACTTTCTTATTCCAAGACACAATTTTCCCTTCTGTCATCGTATCACTCAGTCTGGGCATTCTGATTACCTCTGCCATATTTTTATTTTTTTTCTTTTGAGGCCCGAAATTAATGCAAAAAAGGGAAAATTTCAGCGGATTTTGAAAGCTTACGAATTCTGTTGAAAATTCCTTTGTTTTCGTTTAATATTCGAGGTCTAATTTTAATTTTTCTTTAAGTTCTATGATAATAGGGTACTGTTCAGTCAATAATTGATAATGCTCTTTGGCACTTATCGTCTTGGGACCATTATCAACTACAACAGGTTTTTCGATAACGGTTATTTTATATTTCAACTGGTTATTGTTAAAATACTGCTGCATGTAAGTAATCAGTCCCGATCTTTCCGATTCTATAAATCTGTGTTGAATATTGTTATCTGTTATGATTTCAAAATTATTTTCATCAGTAACCTGTATGGTAGACATTTTGAAGTTTGTAACCTTGGTATGGTTATTTTCAGCTGTCATTTTTTCGATGTATTGATTCCATGCAGTGTTAAGTGTCTCTTCGGTCAAAACTTTTGAAAGATTATTCAAGTTATTTTGCTGTGCAATTTGCTCCTGTAACTTAGTTAATGAACTTAATTTCACTTTTGGCAATTCATTTGATGTGGTTGCTGTTTTTACAACTGCAGGATTCTTCTTTAACTCAGAAACGGCTTCTTGGACTTCCAAAATGGCTTTGTTTGCAGGCTTAATGTCGCTTTGTTTTTTACCGGCAAAAGAATCTGTTGATTTTTTTTCTTTCTGTAATGTATATGTGGGCAGAGATCTAAAGGCAATAGATTTTACTTGATCAGTTGTTTTTTTTTTAGTGATGTTGTCATTTTCACTGCTGATTTGAATAGCTTGACTCAGAAATGCCAATTTAATGAGTAAAAGTTCAACATGTAATTTTTTATTGCGTGCTTGTTTATATTGAATAGCGGCCTCTGAAATGAGGTTTAACGAAGCAATAAGCCAACCAGTATCTGTATTTGTTGCACTCGAAATATACCTTGGTTTGAAATCTTCAGCTACCTCAAGTAATTTAACTGCTTTCGCATCTTTGCTTACTAATAGGTTTCTGATGAATTCAGCAAATCCTTCCAGTAAAATATCACCATCAAATCCTTTTTGGTTAATTTCATCATAGAGCAACAGTGCATCTGAAAGTTGTTGTTGTGTCAATTGCTCTAATAATCTGAAAAAATAATCTTCATCCAGTATATTCAGATTTTCTAATGTATTTGTGTAAGTTATTTTTCCTCCTGTGAAACTTACTATTTTATCCAATATACTCAAAGCATCTCTCAAACAACCTTCGCTTTTTGTAGCAATCACATGCAGCGCAGATTTCTCTGCTGTGATATTTTCTTTTTTACAAATCTCTTCAAGATGTTCAACGGTGTCCTGAGCTGTGATTCTTTTGAAATCAAATATCTGACAGCGGCTAAGGATAGTCGGTAGTATCTTGTGTTTTTCTGTGGTAGCCAGAATGAAAATGGCGTAGGGGGGTGGCTCTTCTAGCGTTTTCAAAAATGCGTTGAATGCCTGTGTTGTCAGCATGTGAACCTCATCAATGATATATACTTTATATTTTCCTGCCTGCGGAGCAAATCTCACTTGTTCTGTAAGCTCCCTCATACCATCGACCCCATTATTACTAGCGGCATCTAGTTCGAAAATATTGAATGATGAACCATGGTCAAAAGAATCGCAGCTATTACATTTATTACAGGCTTCACCATCTTTATCTCTGTTTTCGCAATTGATGGTTTTGGCCAAAATTCTGGCACAGGTTGTTTTACCCACACCCCTTGGTCCGCAAAACAAAAATGCATGAGCCAATTGATTGTTGTTAATTGCATTTTTTAATGTAGTGGTAATATGCGATTGCCCGATAACTGTATTGAAATTCTGAGGTCTGTATTTTCTGGCTGAAACAATAAATTTATCCATAATAAAAATCCGGGCTTAAAAATTCGGGAATCAAATTTAATCCTTTAAATCATCACATTTACAAAATCGGATGTCTTTTAAATGGAATCGTTTGGTCGAACATATACCTGTAGGTAGCCAATTTTCTCGAAGTATATACTTCTCCTAAATTTTGAGCAATATTCAGCATTTTGGGATTGAAATCTCCAATCCACTGCATTTCATAATCAGTATAATGAACCTTATTTGACTGTAAAACTTTTGCAGATTCTGCAATGATGTAAGCATCCACACCTTTTCCCTGAAATTCGGGAACTATTCCAAAAACCAGTCCTGTGAATTTTTTATTCGGCTTAAATGATTTTAACATCAGAAAATATAATTTGTGTAACAAACCAAATTTTCCATTTAGGTGTTTAAACCATTGGTTCAAATCAGGCAGGTTGATGAAAATCGCAATAGGCGTTTCATTATAATAAGCAAACCACAAAATTTTTTCGTCCATAACAGGTTTCATTTTTTTAAACATGATCACCACCTGTTCAATAGTCAATTGTTTTAATCCACCATGACCCGCCCATGCTTTGTTATACACTTCAGTAAAATCAGCTGCATAAGCTACAAGTTGAGATTTTTTTAAAAACCTTGCCGAAAAAGCAGGATCTTTTTCCACGATATCATGTCGTTCCCAAATTTTTTGTTGTAATGGTTTTTTAACATTCATGCCCACACAAATCTGCTCATAAAAACATTTGAATCCGTAGTTTTCAAAAAGTGTTTTGTAATAAGGTGGATTGTAATTCATGCCGTAAAGTGGTTCAATAAAACCTTCCGTTACCAATCCCCACCATTTGTCTCTTTCGCCGAAATTAATCGGGCCATCCATGGTTTGCATGCCCTCGTTAATCAACCAATGTTTGGCATTATTGAAAAGCAAATCTGCAGCCTCTTGATTATTAATACATTCAAAAAAGCCCATTCCACCTGCAGCACCTTCATCTCCCTTGTTTTTATATTTTTTATTGACAAATGCAGCTATTCTTCCAATCCATTCACCTTCCTCATTTTTTAATATCCATCTTTGGATTTTACCAAATCTGAATGCCTTATTTTTTTTTGCATCAAACACTTCTTCCACATCCTTATCCAATGGCCTAATCCATTGTTTATCATTTCTATAAATGATTAATGGAACACTCATGAATAAGCGATGTGAAGCCTTATCGTTTACCGGAATAATTTGCATATTGATGTTATGGATAAGCAATTGAAAAATAGTTATAGCAATTTTTTTCTCATTTCATTTGCCGTTTGGCTACTGCCATCGTGGCTCCATCCCGGAGGCATAAATAAATATTTCAACTTGGTGAAAAAGGAAATATTTTTTTTCATGTCTTTGCTGATTGACTGCCACTCATGAAAAATCAATCTGAAGGGATTGTTGGTTTTTTCAATGGGTTTGGTAAGCCCATATTTCACTGGTTCTTCATCAAGCTCTTCCTGAAAGGTTCCAAAAAATTTATCCCAAATGATTAGACACATGCCCATGTTTTTATCTAGATATTTTACATTGCTGGCATGATGTACCCTGTGATGTGAAGGACTTACAAAAACTGTTTCAAACCATCTGGGCATTTTTTTTACATATTGTGTATGAACCAAAATACCATAGGTTTGAGTAAGTGAATACATGAAAATAATATCCAGCGGCTCAAAGCCCATCAATGCAATTGGGATAAAATAAATAAATCTGTAAACAGGCTGAAATACCGAAGACCTGAATCCTGTTGTTAAATTGTATTCGTCTGAAGAATGATGCGTTACATGTACTGCCCAAAATATTCTGCAATAGTGATCTACACGATGTTCAAAATAGAATGCCAGATCTTCCAAGAAAAAAAGTAAAATCCAATAGGCGTAGGTATTTTCAATTTTCATGAAATGGTGATTGTAACACCAAATCAATACGGCTACATAAAAAAGTGTCCTGAAAAGCAAGTCGAGCCCGGCATTGCTTAGTGTAAAGAATACATTTTCAAGTGTGCTTTTAAGAGAGTAATATTTTCTGTGCTGCCAATTGCTCATCAGCATTTCGATTCCGATAATAACACTATAAAACGGAATGGAAAATAGTATAAAAATTTCTTCTCTTGAAGAATGCATATTGATGAGATTGAAAGAATACTGAAAGACAACAAAACAAAAATGAAAAGGTTGGTTGTTTTAAACAGCCATGATTTCTTTTTCTTTTGCGGCCAGATGTTTGTCTACCAAAGCAATGAATTTATCAGTAGTATCCTGAACGTCTTTTTCAGCATCTTTACAGGCGTCTTCGCTGGTGCCGTCTTTTTGTAATTTTTTGATTTGTTCAATAGCATCTCTGCGAATGTTTCTAACAGAGATTTTAGCATTTTCGCCTTCACCATTACATTTTTTCACTAGTTCTCTTCTTCTTTCTTCTGTTAATGGAGGTAAAAACAATCTGATATTTACGCCATCATTTTGAGGTGTGATACCAATATTGGCAGCCATGATTCCTCTTTCAATGGGTTGCAACATAGATTTTTCCCAAGGTTGAAGAGAAATGGTTCTTGCATCCAAAATGGAAATATTGGCTACTTGATTTAGAGGTGTGGGATTCCCGTAATAATCCACCATAATACCATCAAGCATTCCCGGGCTGGCTTTTCCGGCTCTGATTTTTGTTAGTTCTGATTCAAGGTGAGATATCGCCTTGTTCATGGTTGAAGATGTGTCCTCAAGTATTGTATTTATGTCTGACATAATTAATTTAATTGTAGCAAATTTATTAAAAACTAAGGGTAAAAAATCTAGTTTTTATGGAAGAAGTTGAAATGATGGCTAAAATCAATCGATATCGGCTGCATCGGAAACAAGATTCAGCATTTTATGGGCACTGAGTAGCTCTTTGTCTCTGGTTATAGATTCCTGAGCAATTTTCTTTTTGATTTTTTTCTGACGGAGCTGATAGATGATACCTGTCGCTGAGAATCCAATGGAAAACAATAAACCCAACAATAAAGTGGTGCCAATTTTTTGCAACAAGACTGCCAATACAATAAATAGAAAATTAGCCGCAAAACAAATCAATGTTGTGCTTCTGTGATTGAGTCCTAAATCGAGTAAAAAATGGTGAATATGGTTTCTGTCTGGACTGAAAGGAGATCGACGACTTAATATTCTAAGCCCAAATACACGTAAAGTATCAAATAATGGAATCATCATCACAGCAAACCCAATTGCAGGAGCTGAATCAAAATGCAAAACGCAGTTTGGATCAGCGGCGATATTGATAAATTTGATGACAAGAATGGAATTGATAAGTCCAACAAGTAAAGAACCTGTATCCCCCATGAAAATTTTGGCCGGAGGGAAATTATAAATTAAAAAACTGATCAAACTGCCCGAAAGCGCAAAAGCCATTACCGCATAAGTGAGTTGGCCTATGTAGAAAAAATAGGAGCCAAAAGCAAGAGTTGTTAAAATTCCCAGACTCCCTGCCAAACCATCAACACCATCAATAAGATTAAAAGAATTGGTAATTACAATAATAGTGAACATAGAAAGCACAATACTTGCCATATTTGGAATGCCGTAAATACCCATGAAGCCATGCATATTAGTAATTTGAACAGCACCGAATTTAATAAGAATACCAGCAGCAATGATTTGACCTAAAAATTTTTTACTCGCAGAAAGTATTAGAATATCATCTTTTAATCCTAAAAAAAATATCACTATAGCGGCAGCTATAAAATATTGGAGCTCAGAGTTTGCCGATTGAGGCGCACCTAAAAGTGTGGCCATAACAAATCCAGCAAATATGCCCAAGCCACCAAGTGTAGGAATTACTGCTTTATGCACTTTTCTGTCGTCAGGTTCATCAAATAACTTTTTCTCCTTTGCAACTTGGATAATTACAGGGATGGAAAAAAAAGTTATTAAAAAAGAAAGCCCTCCGCTCAATAAAATATTGTCCATGAATGAGTGATTAATCCTTCATCACAAAAGTATCAATAATGTTTCAGTTAATGAATAAAAAAAAATGTAATATAAATAAACATTAAAATAATCAAAAACCGAAAATTTCAATTTATCTCTACAATGTTAAGCTATTTTTAAAATAAATCAGGGATTAAATTATTTGAAATCAACTTGAGATTGAATAATTTTTCTTTGCACTTGATATTAATTACTTTAGGTTTGCGGGCAAATTATAAACAAAATAATTATGGCAACGCTACAAGAAACAGCAACACAAGTAAGAAGAGACATAGTAAGAATGGTGCATGCAGTGCAAAGTGGGCATCCAGGCGGGTCATTAGGTTGCGCTGATTTTATGACAGCTTTGTATTTTCAGGTAATGAATCACAAAACTGATTTTACCATGGATGGTATAGGCGAAGATGTTTTTTTTCTGAGTAATGGTCATATTTCACCTGTTTTTTATAGTTGTTTGTCTAGAAGTGGATATTTTCCTGTTAATGAGTTATCAACTTTCAGAAAGTTGAATTCTCGCTTACAAGGTCATCCTACTACTCATGAACATTTACCAGGAGTAAGAATGGCTAGCGGTTCATTAGGTCAAGGGTTAAGTGTAGCTGCAGGAGCTGCAATAGCAAAGAAATTAAATAATGATAACCATGTCGTTTATTCATTGCATGGTGATGGGGAATTGGATGAAGGACAAAACTGGGAAGCTGTACTTTTTGCTGCACATAATAAAATTGATAATCTTATTGCTACCATTGACTGTAATGGTCAGCAGATTGATGGTTCTACAGATAAAGTTCTTGGCTTAGGAAATTTAAGAGCCAAATTTGAAGCATTCGATTGGTTAGTGATGGAAATGGATGGCAATGATATGGATGAAGTGGTGGCTGGATTGGCCAAAGCAAAATCAATGCTTGGAAATGGCAAACCAGTTGTTATTTTGATGAAAACCATCATGGGTAAAGGCATTGATTTCATGGAAGGCACTCACGAATGGCATGGCATCGCTCCTAATGATGAACAATTGAAAAGAGCATTAGACCAACTTCCTGAAACTATTGGAGATTATTAAAAGAAGTCGGTAAAGAAATTTCTAATCATTTCAATTCCAAAGATTGGCGCGAAGCTTTTGCAGCCGGTGCCCAAGAGGAAATCATTACAATTAGCATTGCTGTTGATATTACGATGATATAATCTACTGCCAGAAATTTTACAGGGAAATAATCAATTAAAAAAGAAGCACCTCCTATTTTAATAAACTTAAATGTTACCTGAAGATAGCAAATAACAGAGGCTGTAATTACGCCGATAAATGTACCGATGCTTCCCAATAACAGACCTTCACTTAAAAATATTTTTTTAATCTGTAAACTAGAAGCGCCCATACTTTGCAAAATGGAAATATCCTGTTTTTTTTCAAGCACCAGCATAGTTAAGGAACTCAGCATATTAAAAGCCGCAATAATCAATATAAGGGTAAGCACAGCATATATTACCCATTTTTCAGTTTCCATAGTATTGTAAAGATTTGAGTTTTGCTGATACCTGTTTTTAACAACAAATCCCTCACCTAAAATTTTCAATATTTCTTTTTTAACTAATACCACATCTTTTTCATTCAATAATTTTATTTCTGCTGCTGCATATTCATCATTTGATAAACCCGTTTGTTGTTTTACAAAATCAATATTGGTAATAGCATAGGCATTGTCAAATTCTTGTTGAACTGAAAAAACACCTGCAGGACTGATGATGCCTTCGCTCAATGATTGTAACGGGTCATTGTCGGAAACCCTAGACTTAGGTAAAATTACTGCCATTTTTTCTTCGCCGAATTCATTACTAAGTCTAATTCCTGATGCGTATTGTACACCCGATCCTACAACCATTAAAGGATTTTCTGCATTACCTATGTTGAAATTACCTTTCGTAATTCTTTTGGGTAGACCTGATACATTATTGAAATTGTTGTCAACACCTTTTAATTGAATTACCGACTGAAAGGTACCATTTTGAAGTAATGCTTTTTCTTCTGCAATGAAGGAAATTCCGCTAATTTGATGGATATTTTTTAGTTGTTTGATTTTATCAGGACTCAAAAAAAAAGTCTTTCCGGTTTCAGGCACAATTTTTAAGTCAGTGTAGAAAGATGAATATAATGATTTTACAAGGTCTTCAAACCCATTATAAACGCTCAATACCAGTATCTGACAGCAAGTTGCAAATGCTATAACACCAGTGGTTACCCAAGCAATGATATTGATGGCATTTGCTGATTTTTTTGCATTAAAATATCGCCAGGCAAAATTGAGATACATCCGGAGATTATTTTTTGGGTTTGTTTTGCTCTTCTGATGTTTTTATTTCTTTAAACAATTGCTCAATTTTATCAACATAATCAAGTGTATCATCAATATAGAAAGTAAGTTGAGGCATAGAACGCAATTGGTGTCTCACTCGAGAAGTCAGCTCTTTTTTAATTTCAAAGCTTCTGTCTTTAATCATTTGAAGGGCAACTACGGCATCCCTGACTTTGAAAAAACTCAAATAAATCCTGGCATCAAAAAGGTCAGGAGTTATTTTTACGCCTGCAATAGAAACCATACCACCATCAATCATGGTAAGACCTAATCTTTGAAAAATATCATTCATTTCTTTTTCCAATACAGCTGCTACCTGCTTCTGTCTTTTTCCTTCAATCATGAGTTTCGCATTTTATTAGTTGTAAAATTAGTTACTTTGCTGTTACTAATTTTAAAATGAAAAGATATTCAAGGATTTTCAGTTATCTGAGTACATACAAATCTTCAATTGCCAGCTATATTTTTACTATTCTATTATCGATTCTTTTTTCGGTAATATCTCTGGCGATGTTATTCCCTTTTTTACAACTTTTATTTGGTGTAAATGCCGCTACCACGACTACCATAAAGAGTAACGCCGCAATGCAGTGGGTGAATGCATATCTCACAAATTTGATTCAATCAGGCGATTCATTTTTTGCTTTGAGCATTGTTTGTGTAATGATTGTCGTTTCTATTTTTCTAAAAAACTTATTTCTCTACTTTTCCTTGAGAACATTGGGACCAGTAAAGCATGCTATTACAAACAGATTAAGAATTGAGATGTATGATAAAATATTAAGTTTACCGATTGGGTATTTTACTGAACAAAGAAAAGGAGATATGATGAGTCGAATGACTAATGATGTTGTGGAGGTAGAAATATCGGTAATAGGAACACTCGAAGGTTGGCTAAAAGATCCAATGTCTATATTAATCAATCTTATCGTTTTGTTTTATATCAGTCCAAAGCTCACTATTTTTATTCTGCTTTGTCTTCCTGTAATGGGCTTTATCATCGGTCGTGTCAGCAGATCATTAAAGAGGCAGTCGATGAAAGTGTCTGAAAAAAGTGGAGAAACATTTTCAACAATAGACGAGACATTAGGTGGTCTTAGGGTTATTAAAGCCTTTAATGTAGAAAAAAAATTAAAACAAAAATTTCAGGATATTAGCGATGAATTTTTGCTGGCAAGAAATCAGGTTGGATACAAAAGAGATCTCGCATCTCCGATGAGTGAACTGATGGGAGTGAGCATCTTTGCAGGCATTTTATGGTTTGGTGGAAGATTGGTGTTGTCTCATGAAATAGCTATGAATGGTGCTTTGTTTTTAACTTATATGGGTTTGTTTTACAATGTTATCGACCCTGTAAAATCCATCTCAGCGGCTTTCAGTAACATGCAAAAAGGAGCTGCTGCCATTGAAAGAATTGAACAGGTATTAAAAGCACCCATTACAGTTGATGAAAATCCAAATGGTAAAATCATTGACTCTTTTAATCAATCCATAGAGTTCAGGAATGTGAGTTTCTATTATGAAGACACAGCTATTCTCAAAAATATCAATCTGAAAATAGAAAAAGGTAAAACAATAGCATTGGTCGGAAGCAGTGGTGCCGGTAAATCAACACTTGCTGATCTGGTCCCAAGATTTCATGATGTGAGTGATGGAGAAATTTTGGTTGATGGTATTAATATCAAAGATTATTCCTTGCACTCATTAAGAAATTTGATTAGTATCGTAACACAAGAGCCTATTTTGTTTAATGATAGCATAGCCAATAACATTGCATTGGGCATGGAAAATACAGATATGGATAAAATTATAGAAGCTGCAAAAATTGCAAATGCAGATTCATTTATTCGTAAAAAGGAAAAAGGCTATGAAACCAATATCGGTGATCGCGGCTCAAAACTTAGTGGAGGCGAGCGCCAGCGCATGACCATTGCAAGAGCTGTATTAAAAAATCCGCCGATTCTTATCCTTGATGAAGCCACTTCCTCTTTGGATACCGAAAGCGAAAGACTGGTGCAGGATGCCATCAACAACCTAATGACGAATAGAACATCTATTGTAATTGCTCACAGATTGAGTACAATCCGTCATGCTGATGAAATTATCGTACTAAATAAAGGAGAAATTGCAGAAAGAGGCACTCACGATCAGCTTATCAAGCAAAATGGAATATATCAAAAGTTGGTGGAAATGCAGGAGGTGAGATAAAGCCCCCTCAATCCCCCAAAGGGGGAAGTTGGTTAACCACGAATTCACAAATTATTTCTAATGGAGTTGCAACAGACTGGAAACGATAGTACCGGTTTGGAGTCCTGCGCTATTCATAAAACAAAAAACACCGGCCATAAGACCGGTGCTGTATTTTTTATTACGATGTAACTAATTATCAAATTAACCCATCATCAAATTGTCTAATTATTTAACAATCCCCATTTTCGCTTCGATGCTCAATGTAGCATGAGGAACGGCTCTTAATCTTGCTTTGTCGATTAGTTTACCAGTAACTCTGCAAACACCGTAGGTTTTGTTTTCGATGCGCATTAAGGCTTTTTCAAGATGGTCTATGAAAGTAATCTGACGACTTGCCATTTGGCTAAGTTGTTCTCTTTCCATGCTTAAACTGCCATCTTCCATGGTCATATATCTGTTTTCACTTTCGTCGCCACCTGTTTCGTCTTTACGGGTAATTAAACCTTGTAAATAATTTAGTTCTTTTTTAGCGGCTTCAAGTTTTCTGTATATCAATTCTTTGAATTCCATTAATTCATTATCAGAATATCTGGCCATTGGAGCTCCTGGATCATTTTTTTGCTGATCAAGAACTGATTTGGTAAAATCCGGCTGATAAGTACGAGATGTTTTTGTATTTATTTTTGGCAAGGCTACGGGTTTTGGAGCAGGTATTTTGATATCCTTAGGATTCTTAACACTTGCTTTGATGAGTTGATTGGGTTTAACTATCGCTTTAGGTGCAGGAGCTTTTACAGGCTCTTGTTTTCTTTCTTTAACAACTGGAGCAGGTGCAGGAGCTGGCTTTTTTACTTCCGCAACCTTTTTTACAGGTGCCGGAGCCGGTTTTGCAGCAGCCACTTTTTTAACAGGAGCTAGAGCTGCTTTTTTTGCAACTGGCTTAGCAACAACAACTTTTTTAGCTGGAGCTGGAGCTGCTTTTTTTACAGGAGCTGCTTTTTTCGCAACTGGTTTTGCAACAACAACTTTTTTAGCTGGAGCTGCTTTTTTTACAGGAGCTGCTTTTTTCGCAACTGGTTTTGGAGCTGGTTTAGCTGCAGGTTTTTTCACAACAGGTTTTTTGGCAACCGGTTTCGGTGCTGGCTTAGCAGCTTTTTTAGGAGCTGGTTTTACCGCTTTTTTAACCGGGGCTGATTTTTTTACAGGCTTAGGAGCCACTTTTTTTGAAGGGGCTGATTTTTTTGCAGACTTGGCTACTGGTTTTTTGGTTGCCATACTAATTTGTTTTTTTGTGAACGCTGAGTATCAGGGGTACTTCAT